>JAYTGZ010000047.1:0-13443 GCA_043733025.1 Pseudomonadota bacterium
GAACGCTTTTCCGCAACCGCGCATCGTCGGCGTCGACATCGATGCCGATGGACTTAACGCCGCGCGCGCAGCATTGAGAAAAGCGGGTTTGGAAACGCGGGTCGAAGTCCATGAAGGTGACATCGCAGCGATCGCCCAGCCAAACAGTATCGACGCGGCCGTCATGATCGAAGTGCTCCATGAAATCGCGCCCGCGCTGCGCGCGAGCATCATCGGCGCCTGTGCCAAGGTGTTGCGTCCCGGCGGTTGGCTCGTTATTATCGACGAGACTTATCCTTCGACGCTGGCAGAAATGCGGCAAAAATATTTTTTGTTTCCAGTGCAAACGGGTTTCGAAGAATTGATGTGGGGCAACGTCATTCCCACGCGGCGGGAACAGGAAGGCCTGCTGCGCGACGCGGGTTTTAGCGGCGTGATCAACCGCTCGATTGTCGGCGAAGGATTTACGTTGCTGACGACAAAGAAACCCTAACTTCATTTCCGTTTAAAACTTCAACCTTCTTTCCCGCGCATCGCCCCGGCGGGGGACTCCTTTTTTGGATGCATGCAATGAGCTGATTGGACGATACGATTCACTATCGCGTTGGCCAACTTAGGGCGGGAGTCAAACGAAACTCTTGAGGTAGTGTGGCATCGCCGATCGGCGCATAATGTTTCGACGTTCGCAAATTGTGGCGGTGAATGTGGCCGCTGACAGCATGCTTTTTTCGCCCCTCAATATCGGCAAACTCACCTTGCCGGTCGCCTGATCAAAATCGCCACGCCCAGCCGGCGGACTGCTATCACCCGCTGATCGGCGTGCAGAAACCGGCGAAGTTGGCGCGCTTGGCTTAACAAGATTTGCGCGCGCGGGCGCGCTTCGGATTTCGCGGCGGTTGTCGTGTTTACGTGTCTTCAGTGCGTTCCACCACTCGTGGCGACGCTATCGATCGATTGCGGATAATATGCCGATGACGACAATGTCATATTTCAATGGAAGGAAAGACAATGGGAGTATCTAACAAGAACCTGCTGCGAAGCATGGGGCCAGCGTTCATTTTAGCTACAGCCTGGGTTGGCTGCTCGCTGCATTCCGACGAGCTTTCAGCGGACGAGGGGACGCGAACGATGAAGGTATTGCGCATCTATACAGGAGCGGACAACCAGTCCCATTTCGAGGAGCTGCGGGTGCCGATGAAAGACAGTGGCAAGATCGGCTTCATGTCCGAGTTGACCAAGGCCACCGGTGTGGTGTTTCGCGAAACCAGCGGGGACTACAACTACGATTTCCACACGGCGCCACGACGGCAATACGTGGTAAATCTGGAGGGCGAGGTGGAAATCGAAGTCGGCGACGGAACCAAACGCATTCTTCGCGCCGGGGATATCCTCCTTGCCGAGGATACGACCGGCCAAGGACACATCAGCCGCGCAGTCGCGGGAAAACCACGAAAGTCATTATTCATCACGCTGGACTAAATAGGTTGTCAATGTCAGCGGCGCACTTCCGCCACTGACATTGACAGACGATTGTTTCAAATCGATGGTGGCGCGTTCTGAGAGGCGTTGATTTTCCCGCGGCGCAAAATATGTCGGATTTCAACAAACCCCTGGAAATATTCTGAAATACTAATCGATTTGCGCCCCGGACGCCTTCACAATGGGTGCCCACTTCGCAGTCTTTTCTTTGATGAACGCGCCGAGCTGTTGTGGTGTACCCGGTGTGGGCTCGGCACCTTGGGCGATGAAACGCGCTTTGATATCGGGCGATTTCAGAATCTTGGTGATTTCAAGATTGAGCCGGTCGATGATCGCTTGTGGCGTCCGCAGTTAAAAAACCTCGCAACGATTTTGGAAAAAGATTAGCGAGTTGGCGTTCGGGGATGCGGTGGAAATGATATACCGCAGCCGTGGCCGGTGGCGCGATTTGAGTCGCATAGCCCTAGGAGCCTGTCGGACTTAAACATGGGGGTAACTGACATAAGTCAACTCAACAAACGCCAATGAATACCATGGACTAGGCGAGCGGTTCGATGGTTACCTTATCGTTGCTTGAACCTATGCCCAACTGATACGGAAAATAATCATGGAGCTCGAATATTTTTTCTCGCCTTGTCCGCGCGGTCTTGAAAGCGTGTTGGCGGAGGAGTTGCGCCAATTGGGCGCGACGAATGTTGAGACCCTGCCGGGTGGGGTCGGCTTTCGCGGCGCGTTCACCTTGAGTTATCGAATCAACCTCGAAAGCCGGATCGCGAGCCGGGTGTTGTGGCGGATTCGCGAGGCGGGGTATCGCACGGAGGACGACATTTACCAGGCCGCTCGTGCGTTGCCGTGGACCGATTGGTTCAGAGTGAACCATCGCATCATGGTGGACCTTAACGCGCGCAACTGTCCGCTCAAAAGTTTGGATTTCGTCACCCTGCGTATCAAGGACGCCATCTGCGATTGTTTTCGCGACGCGCAGGGTGCGCGTCCCGACGTCGACCGGCGTTCGCCGGACGTTCGCATCTATGCCTATTTGACGGCCGATAGATTCACGCTTTATCTCGATACATCCGGCGAACCGCTGTTCAAGCGCGGCTATCGCGACGCGCACATCGATGCGCCGTTGAAGGAAAACCTCGCTGCTGGCATTTTGCGATTGACCGGCTGGAATGCCGCGGAACCGTTACTCGATCCGATGTGCGGAAGCGGGACGTTTTTGGCGGAGGCAGCGATGATGGCGCTGGATATCGCTCCCGGTCTCGCGCGGAAGTTTGCTTTTCAGAAGTTGCTGAATTTTTCCGAGAGCGATTGGCGCGGGCATCTCGAGCGCGCGGGCGCCGCGCGATCCCCCGGTTCACACGTGCAGATATTTGGCTCCGACAAATACGGTGACGTGCTTAAGGTGGCGCGAACGAATTTAGCCAAGGCCGGCGTCGAAGGCGCGGTGCAACTTAAACAAGTGGACGTGTTGGAACATTCGGCGCCGGCGCCAAGCGGCGTGCTGGTGATGAACCCGCCCTATGGCGTTCGCATGGGCGAGCAGGACGATCTTGCTGCGTTCTATCCAAAATTGGGTGACGTGTTGAAGAAGCAATTCTCCGGTTGGCGTGCCTATATTTTCAGCGCCGATCCGCGGTTGCCGAAATCGATCAGGCTCAGCGCTTCGAAGCGGACGCCGTTGTTCAACGGCCCGTTGGAGTGTCGTCTGTTTGAATACAAGATACAGGCCGGATCGATGCGTAAACCGCCGGTGGCCGCAGCGTCACAAGAGGGTGATACGAAGTCGGATTAGGCATCACGCCGGGGGCCTTATCCAGCTTGCCTCTCCGCCTGGCATGCCCGAAGCGCCGCGCTGATATTGGCTTGTGGCGCGATCGTTCTTTGTGAAATCTAATGACGGGATTGCTTCGTCGTTTCACTCCTATCCTGGGCCCAGCGCGTAGAGGTAGATACTATGAATTGAGGCGAGGTGCCTGGTCGTAATCCGCCGTGACTTATCACGGTGACCACTCGCACGGACGGGCGGAGTTATTCAAGGATTTCCAAGTGATCCAGCCCCGCGCTACGGCCGGCGTCCTTCGCATTCTTGCTTTCGAGTTTGATCTTGAGGCGTAGATCATTGATCGAGTCGGCGTTGCGTAACGCGTCCTCGTAGGTGATGTCACCGGCTTCGAATAGATCGAAAAGCGCTTGATCGAAGGTCTGCATACCCAGTTCGCGGGAGCGGGCCATCACGCTTTTGATTTCTTGCACGTCGCCTTTGAAGATCAGGTCCGAGATGTAGGGCGAGTTGATCATGACCTCAATGGCGGCGGCACGGCCTTTGCCGCCTTTGCGCGGAATCAAGCGTTGCGAGATGAACGCCTTCAAATTGAGCGAGAGGTCCATCAACAATTGTGGCTTACGTTCTTCCGGGAAGAAATTGACGATGCGGTCCAGCGCCTGGTTAGCGCTGTTGGCGTGCAAGGTCGACATGCATAGATGTCCCGTTTCGGCGAAGGCGATGGCGTATTCCATCGTCTCGCGATCGCGAATCTCGCCGATGAGAATGACATCGGGCGCCTGCCGCAAGGTATTCTTCAGCGCGGCAAACCAACTATCCGTATCGACGCCGACCTCGCGCTGATTGACAATACAGTTGCGGTGTTCGTGCACATATTCCACTGGGTCTTCGATGGTGATGATATGGCCGTAGCTATTCTCGTTGCGGTGGCCGACCATTGCCGCGAGGGAACTCGATTTACCGGAGCCGGTGCCGCCGACAAACACCACCAGGCCGCGCTTGGTCATGGCAATATCTTGCAGCACTTCCGGCAACCCCAAATCTTCGAAGCGCGGAATTTTGCTCGTGATCGTGCGCAACACCAGGCCGACGCGGCTTTGCTGGACAAAGGCATTGACGCGGAAGCGGCCGATGTCCGCCGGGTGAATCGCGAAGTTGCATTCTTTTGTCGCTTCGAATTCCGCCGCCTGTTTCTCGCTCATGATGGCGCGCGCCAGCTCGGCGGAATGCTGCGCCGTGAGCGTCTGGTTGTTCACCGGGGTGAGTTTGCCGTCCACTTTTATGGCGGGAGGGAAGCCTGCGGTGATGAAAAGGTCCGACGCTTTGCGCGCGATCATCAAGCGCAATAGCTCGTACATGAATTTCTGCGCCTTTTCGCGCTCGATTGCAGCGGCCACTATTCGTTATCCTTTGCTTAGTACGGGGCCCTAGCCCATGAACATATCTTTGTTATTCGCATACTTCTTCGCCTCGCTCACGGCAATCAGATTGCGCTTAACCAGGTCCACCAGGCACTGATCGATGGTTTGCATCCCCAGATTTTGACCGGTTTGAATCGACGAATACATCTGTGCGACCTTGGCTTCGCGAATGAGGTTACGGATCGCCGGCGTGCCGAGCATGATCTCGTGAGCCGCGACCCGGCCGGTGCCGTCTTTGTTTTTCAGCAAAGCTTGCGAGATGACCGCGCGCAGCGATTCCGACAACATGGCGCGGATCATTTCTTTTTCCGCCGCGGGGAACACGTCAATGATCCGGTCCACGGTCTTCGCCGCGGAACTGGTGTGCAAGGTGCCAAACACCAAATGCCCGGTTTCCGCCGCGGTCATCGCCAAGCGGATCGTTTCCAAGTCGCGCATCTCGCCGACCAGAATGATGTCGGGATCTTCCCGCAACGCCGACCTGAGCGCATTGGCGAAGGACAGCGTATGCGGCCCGACCTCGCGCTGGTTCATCAAGCATTTTTTGCTTTCGTGGACGAACTCGATCGGGTCTTCCACCGTCAAGATGTGGCCGTATTCGTTTTCGTTGATGTGGTTGACCATGGCTGCGAGCGTGGTGGATTTGCCGGAGCCGGTCGGGCCGGTCACCAGCACTAGGCCGCGCGGCTGATTGCAGATATCGGCAAAACTTTTCGGCGCCTTCAGGTCTTCAAGCGACAACACTTTCGACGGAATGGTGCGCATGACCGCCGCCGCGCCGCGCTGCTGGACGAAGGCGTTGACACGAAAACGCGCGAGGTTGGGAATCTCGAAAGAAAAATCGCACTCGAGATTTTCCTCGTAGTGTTTGCGCTGACCATCGTTCATGATGTCGTACACCATGCCATGCACCTGGCGATGTTCCAGCGCGGGCACGTTGATGCGGCGCACGTCTCCGTGGACGCGGATCATCGGTGGCAGACCGGCCGATAGATGGAGGTCCGATGCTTTGTTCTTGACGGAGAAGGCGAGAAGCTCAGAGATTTCCATTATAATTTCCGTACCGTTGTGGTGCGGCTCGCGCCGCACGGGTTTACTTTGTAGTTAGTTGGAAGTTACTTTAAAAGCTTGTTGCAAGTTTCCTAAATTCTAAGCGCTTTTTGCCGTTGGGGGAACTCATTTCTTGCAACTTTAGCGGCGTCCGGCGATGAGTCACAAAAAATTCTTCCCAAGGATGGTTTCGTGATCGCTGTCGAACAAAATCTCGCTGATGTGTTGCGACGCATCGATGTATGCGCGCAACAAGCCGGCCGAAAAGCCCCGTCCTTATTGGCTGTCAGCAAAGGTCAGCCTGCGAGCGCCATTCGGCGCGCCTTCGCGGCCGGGCAATCGGAATTTGCGGAAAGCTACCTGCAAGAAGCGCTGGCGAAGATCGCCGAAACCAGCGATCTAGCGATCATCTGGCATTTCATCGGGCCCATTCAAAGCAACAAGACCGCGCTGTTAGCCGAACATTTTTCCTGGGTGCATAGCGTGGATCGCCTCAAGACCGCCGAGCGGCTTGCCGCGGCGCGCGCCGTTGCGTTGACGCCGCTTAATGTCTGCCTGCAAGTGAATATCAGCTTTGAGGCGAGCAAGAGCGGCGTGGCGCCCGATGATCTCGCGACGCTCGCCGCCGCGGTGTCGCGATTGCCACGCTTGAAATTGCGAGGTCTGATGACGATTCCCGCGCCGGCGGATGACGTTAGTGAACAACGCCGTGCATTCCAGCGGGTGCGTGAACGCTATGATTCATTGCGCCGTGACGGTTATGATCTCGATACATTATCCATGGGCATGTCCCAGGATCTCGAAGCCGCTATTTTCGAGGGCGCAACGATCGTCCGAGTTGGGACAGCGATTTTCGGCCCGCGCAATTAGGGTTCCCTGCGGTCAAGCCTGTTAAGATAACGTTAAATTCGCTCAAAGATCGACTATGAGAATCGCATTCATCGGTGGCGGCAACATGGCCACCGCCATACTTGGGGGATTGTTGCAGCAGGGTTATCGCGGGGACGATATCGGCGTTGTCGAGCTGATGGCCGACGCCCGTGCGCGCTTGCGAGACCAATTCAAGATACGCGTGTTCGCGGCGCCGGATGCGGAGGTTCTGGCTGCGCAAGTTCTGGTATTCGCCGTCAAGCCGCAACAGCTCGCGGACGTGGCGAAGTCGATGGCGAATGGCGTTGCCGGGAAATTAGTCATTAGCATCGCCGCGGGCATCCGTTCGACGGACCTGTCGCGCTGGCTCAACGGCCACGACAACATCGTCCGCGTCATGCCCAACACGCCGTCCTTGGTGCAAGCGGGTGTCGCCGGTTTGTACGCGATGCCGAGCGTGTCCGGCGAAGATCGAGGCCGCGCGGAAGCGCTGATGCGTTCCGTCGGGGAAGTCGTCTGGGTGGACGAAGAACAGGCTATCGACGCCGTCACGGCCGTGTCCGGCAGCGGTCCCGCCTATGTGTTCTATTTCATCGAGGCGTTGGAACAGGCGGCGCGCGACTTGGGTCTTGCCGCCGATGCCGCGCGCACATTAAGCTTGCACACGTTCCTCGGCGCGGCCAAGCTTGCTCTGGGCAGCGCCGACGCGCCCGCCACGTTGCGCGCGAAGGTGACGTCGAAGGGCGGCACGACGGAACGGGCGCTGTTGGCTCTGGAACAAACGCAGGTAAAACAGCAAATCGTCGACGCCGTAAAGCAAGCGGCGCAGCGCGCGCGCGAACTGGGCGACGAGTTTGGGCAATCGAGGTAAGAACATTGTTTAACGAGGCGTTACAGTTCCTGCTCAAAACTATCGTCGATTTGTTTGTCTTGGCGGCGTTGGCGCGGTTCTTTTTGCAGTTTTTTCGGGCGCCGTTCCGCAATCCGTTGTCGGAATTCGTGGTGGGCTTGACGGATTTTGCGGTCAAGCCGCTTCGCCGCGTTATTCCCGGCTTGCGCGGCTTGGATTTGGCAAGTTTGGTATTTGCCTGGGGTCTTGAGTCGCTTCTAGTACTGGTTTTGCTCAGCTTGCAGGGCTACCCGGTATGGACGGCAGGGCCGCATATTTTACCCATAGTGATTTTGCTCGGGTTTATTAACTTACTGAAATACAGCATTTATTTACTAATCGCCGCCGTCTTCGTCCAGGCGATTCTTAGCTGGGTCACCCCCTATAGTCCCATCAGTTCAGTCCTAGATAGCCTCACTGGGCCCTTTATGCGGCCGTTGCGCAAACTCTTGCCCACCGTCGGACGGGTGGATCTGAGCCCGTTAGTGTTGTTCGTGATCTGCCAAATTATTTTGATGTTGCCGATCGGATGGCTAGAGGCTATAGCATTAAAAATGGTATAGTATCAAACACTAACATAATATTTTTCAGGTGATAAGTCAGGATGAATGCGGTATTGAAGAGCGAGTTGGAGCAGGAGGTCGAGCGATACCACACCTGGCGCGATGAATTGTTAGAAGCGGTCGATAGCTATCGCGACTGGCTGGAAAAAAACGGCGATCTCGACGCCCAACACTCGCTGCGTTTCTACGAACTGTGTGAATCCGTCCGCCAAGGACGCCTATCCCTTGCCTTCGTGGCGGAATTTTCCCGCGGCAAGAGCGAACTCATCAACGCGCTGTTCTTCTCCGATTTTAAGCAGCGTTTGTTACCGTCCGACGTGGGCCGTACCACCATGTGCCCGACGGAAATTTTCCACGATACCAACGACCCCCCCTATCTGAGGTTGTTGCCGATCGAATCCCGCTATCGGGACGAATCCATCGCGCAGTTAAAAAATATGCCGGTGGAATGGGTCAAAATTCGTCTCAACCTCGATTCCGCCAGTGATATGAAAAAAGCCATGCAGATGCTGGCGGAGTCGAAGAGAATTTTCACGCTCGAAGCGCGCATGATGGGCCTGCTGCCGGACGATTACAAGAGCGAGGGTGACGAAGAGCTGGAAACCGTCGAGGTCCCCGCGTGGCGCTACGCGTTGATCAATTATCCCCACAAGTTGTTGACCAACGGCATCGCTATCGTCGACACACCGGGCCTGAACGCCCTGGGCCTGGAGCCCGAACTCACCTACAACACTATTCCGAACGCACACGCGGTGTTGTTCTTGCTCGGCATCGATACCGGCGTCACCAAGTCCGATCTTGAGGTTTGGGAAAAATTCGTGCAGCGTTCCCACTCGCGCCGTATAGCCGTGCTTAACAAGATCGACTTGATGTGGGACGATCTCAAATCCGAAGCGGAAATCGCCAGCGGCATCGCACGTCAGATCGACGCGACCGCGAAGCTGCTCGATCTACCGAAATCCGACGTGCTCGCCCTCTCCGCCCAGAAAGCGCTGATCGGAAAGATCAAGAACGACGAGAAACTGGTGAAGCGCAGCGGTATTGAAGGGCTGGAGAGAATCCTTGCCAAAGACTTGATTCCGTCGCGACAGAAGATCATCAGCCGCGCCATCATGGCCGAGATCGGCACGATGATGACCGCCTCGCGCGAGAGCTTGAAACGGCGCATCAATGCGAATCAAGAATCGGTCAGTGAGATCATAGCGTTGTCGGGCCGCAATCGCACGATTACCACCAAGTTGTGGGAGAAGATCACCAACGACCGGCGCGAGTACATGGCCTCGGTTGAGGAATACAAGCTGAAACGCAGCGAATTTAAACGCCAGCGCGACGTGCTGATCGAAATGCTGAATCCCATCAGGCTGGATTTCGTTCTGGGCCAAAGCCGCGAGGCGATCGAAGGCACTTGGACAACCTTGGGCCTATCGCGCTCCATGCAATCCCTATTCGACGCCATCAGCGCGGAGTTCGTCCGCGTTCACGCCCTCAGCGAGAACATGAAAATCACCATGCAAGCGGCATACGACTACTTCCATCAGCAGTACAAATTCGACAAGATGAAATTGCCCAGTTTGGATCTGGAAAACCTTCTCCTCAAGCTAAAACTCCTCATGCATGAGACCCATGTCTTTTGCCGCGACCCCGTCAACGTGATGACCGAGAAAAGTTTTTTGATCAAACGCTTCTATGGCAGCCTGGTGACCCAAGCGCAACAACTGTTCGGCGACGCCCGAGCCGAATGCGAACGCTGGCTCAAGACCGTCCCGTTGCCGCTGGAAATGCAGATCAAAGAGCACAAAACCCAAATCGAGTCGCGTCTTGCCAACCTCGCCAAGATCAATGAAAACTCGAGCACCTTGCAAGACAGCATGGTCAAAATCAAGTCTGAGCAAGGCGAACTGGTGTTGCAAAAACAACTGATCGAGAAATTGATCAGCCGCCTGGATCTCAGCGAGACTCAACCGGCTTAGGGGTTTTTCAACAGACCCTTAGATCAGCTTGGTTTTCGATAGCCCGGTTTTTAAGCGTTGTACCCCATCATTCAGCCGTTCCGTCGAACTCGCGAAACACCAACGCAAGTAACCCTCTCCTTCCGGCCCAAAAGCCACGCCGGGCGCCAGTCCGAGCTTGGCTTCGCCGACCAATCTCTTGGCAAACGCGACACTGTCGCTCAGGCCTTCGATGCCAAGGAACACATACATCGCGCCAGGCGGCGCGGCGACTCGAACGCCGGGTAGTGACGATAATCGCCCGACTAAAAAATCCCGCGCCGTTTTCAACCGCGCCAGAAATTCCTGGGTGATCGTCTCACCTTGTTCCAATGCGACGATGCCCGCTTGTTGCACGAAACTCGGCGCGCAAGAGGTGTTATATTCGATCAACTTGGCGAACACTTCCGTCAACAACGGCGGGGCGACGATCCAGCCCAAGCGCCAGCCGGTCATCAGCCACGATTTGCTGAAGCTGTTGGCGCTGATGAGTAGATCGCCTTCCTCGGCGAGATCGAGAAATGAGGGCGCGCAGTTGGCGCCGCGTTCGAAGTACAATCGTTCATAGACATCGTCGGCGATGATCCAAATACCTAGTTTGCGGCAATGGGCGAGGACGATTTCCTGGCTGGCGCGGTCCATGGTCCAGCCCGTCGGATTGTTCGGTGAATTGATAATCACAGCCCGGGTTGCCGGCGTCAATGCCGCCAGGAGCCGCGCCAGATCTAGCTTCCAGCCATGCTCATAGTGAAGCGGGACGCGGATCACGGCGGCGCCGAGTATCTTCGGAGCCTCAGTTACGTTAGGCCACGCAGGCGTGACGATTACGACGCGATCGCCAGGATCGAATAGCGCTTGATACACCAGCATCAGGGCGCTTACACCGGAACTCGTGACGGCGACCTGGCTGTCATCGATGGGCTGGTGGAGCCGCGAGACATAGCTCGCGATCGCTTCGCGCAGCGGCGGGATGCCGAGGTTCTGGGTGTAAAACGTCGCGCCGGCGTCGAGCGCGCGCTTAGCTGCATCGCGGATGAGGGCAGGCGTGACTTGATCGGGCTCGCCAAACCAGAATGCCAACAGATCCGTCATGCCCATGCCGGTATTAGCGACTTCGCGGATTTTCGATTCTTGGATTTGGCTGAGGGACGGCCTTCCGAGCGTGGCGTCTGGCATAATTTTTGTTGAAACAGTGGGTGATTTCATGGGGTTATCGTGCAGGCCTGGCTAACCGTGATCAGACCGATTTTACTCCTGCCGCGACTTTGCATAAAATGCACTAAGTAAATCATGTGCCTAGATCGCAATGTTCGCGTTGTTGGGTAAATTTAGAGTGGACGGCGTCCACAATAATCAAGGGGATTTGAATGAGCGAAAAGAATGCAGGCGGCAACTTTCTGATGGTAGGTGTGGACGATGGCTACGCCGAAACGAAAGTCGTATCTCGCGGCGAGAAGGTACGCATCGCGTCCCTGGCGCGGGCGGGGCTGTTCGGCCTATCGTCCATGGGAAGCGACGACAAGGTCGGCGGGAGCTATGAAACCGGCGGGCGCAAGTTTACCGTCAGCGAAAAAATAGAAGGCGACGAAACCCGTTTCGATGACTATCCGATTTCCGAACTGAATCGAGTCATCATCCATCACGCGCTGCGCCTCGCGGGTATGGGTGGCAAGAAAATAAAACTCGCCACCGGCCTGCAAGTCTCGAATTACTTTAAGGGTGATGTGCGCAACGAAGAATTCATCGCACTGAAACAAGAATCGCTGTTGAAGGAAGTGAAAGCCCTGGACGGCGGACCTTGCGCGGATATCGTCGAGCATATCGTACTGCCGGAAGCGGTCGCGTCTTGGTTCGATTACGCCTACGACGAGAAAGGCGCCCAAATCGAGATGGAAGGGCCCTGCGGCGTGATCGACGTCGGCGGCCGGACCACCGATTGTGTCACGGTATTGGAGGGCCATCTGATTGATCACGCACGCTCCGGCACCGGTGAGACCGGCGTAATGGATATTTATGAGAGTATCGCGACCAAACTTCGCGCCCAGCACGGCGACGGCATCATCTCGCGCAAGGTGCTCGATCTGGCGATCCGCACCGGTAGCGTCAAGCGTTTCGGCAAGCCGCAAAACATCAAATCCATCGTACAAGCAGCGATCGACGATATAACCGAACAAGTGTTGACCGAAGCCAAGCGCCATTTCGGCAACGGCGCGCACTTGGATGTGATCCTCTTCGTCGGCGGCGGATCGGCATTCATGACCAAGCTGACATCGCATTTCCCGAATGCCAAAGTGATGCCGGAACCGGAATTCGCCAACGCGCGCGGCATGTACAAATATCTCAAGCTAAACGCCTAGGGAACCAATGCTCAAGCGGTTGATCGTCGATCTCGATCCCAAGGATGGTTTGGAGGCTAAGCTATTACTCGACTTTCTCGCGGCGAACGATCAGCAACAATGGATCAAGCGTTGCATGCTGGTCGGTTACTTGGTGGTGACGGGACAATTGCAAATCGCCGAGGACCAAGAGTCCGTCAAGTCGCCAGCCGAGGGTTCGGCGGCGGCATCGGAAGCATTGGCGAAGAAACGTGTCGGTAACAAGCTATTCGGCATCAAATAATCTTTTCGGCGTGAACGAAAGCTATTTTCCGGCTAATTCTTCGCGAGTGACACAGTTCATGGCCGATCTAACTCAATACTGTTAGGTTAGCCGTTCTGGCTGAGCTTGTCGAAGCCCATTCACCCTTCGACAGGCTCAGGGCGAACGAGCTTAAGCGAACAGTATTGCGATCTAACTGGTGAACGCTTGAATCCCAGTCTGCGCGCGGCCGAGGATGAGCGCATGCACATCGTGGGTGCCCTCGTAAGTGTTCACCGCTTCCAGGTTCATGCAATGGCGAATGACGTGGTATTCGTCGCTCACGCCGTTGCCACCGTGCATGTCGCGCGCCATGCGCGCAATGTCGAGCGCCTTGCCGCAGTTATTACGCTTCAAAAGCGAATTCATCTCCGGCGCCATCTTGCCCTCATCGAATAGGCGACCCAACCGCAATGCGCCGTGCAAGCCGAGCGTGATTTCCGTTTGCATATCGGCCAATTTTTTCTGGATGAGTTGATTGGCCGCGATTGGGCGGCCGAAGGCTTTGCGGTCGAGCGTGTACTGCCGCGCCGCGTGCCAGCAAAATTCCGCCGCGCCCATCGCGCCCCAGGCGATGCCGTAGCGAGCCCGGTTCAAGCAACCAAACGGGCCTTTCAGCCCGGTCACGTTCGGCAATAAATTTTCTTCCGGCACAAACACGTTCTCCATCACGATCTCGCCGGTGATCGACGCACGCAGCGCAAACTTGCCATTGATTTTCGGCGCCGACAAACCCTTCGCGCCCTTGTCAATGATGAAGCCGCGAATCACATCGGCC
>JAYTGZ010000048.1:0-2508 GCA_043733025.1 Pseudomonadota bacterium
CGATTCCCTATTCGTCAACATCGGTGAGCGCACCAACGTCACCGGTTCCCGCGCCTTCGCGCGCTTGATTCTTGCCGGCGACTACACGTCCGCACTGGATGTCGCGCGCCAGCAAGTTCAGAACGGCGCCCAGATCATCGACATCAATATGGACGAGGCGATGCTCGATTCCAAGGCGGCGATGGTGAAGTTCTTGAACCTGATCGCCTCGGAGCCGGACATTTCGCGCGTGCCGGTGATGATCGATTCGTCGAAATGGGAAGTGATCGAGGCGGGCTTGAAGTGCGTACAGGGCCGTTCGGTGGTCAACTCGATTTCGCTTAAGGAAGGCAAGGCGAAATTCATCGAGCAAGCAAAGCTGGTGTTGCGTTACGGCGCGGCGGTGATCGTCATGGCCTTCGATGAAAAAGGCCAGGCGGATACGCTGCAACGCAAGCAAGTGATCTGTAAGAACAGCTACGATATTCTAGTGAACGAAGTCGGCTTCGCGGCGGAAGACATCATCTTCGATCCGAATATTTTCGCCATCGCCACGGGCATCGAGGAGCACAACAACTACGCCGTGGATTTCATCGACGCCACGCGCTGGATCAAACAGAATTTGCCGCACGCGAAAATCAGCGGCGGCGTGTCGAACGTGAGTTTCTCCTTCCGCGGCAACGACCCGGTGCGCGAAGCGATAAATACGGTGTTTTTGTATCACGCCATCCAAGCGGGCATGACCATGGGCATCGTCAACGCCGGCCAACTCGGCGTGTATGACCAGATTCCCGCAGAACTGCTTGAGCGCGTCGAAGATGTCGTTCTCAATCGCCGTCCCGATGCGACGGAGCGCTTGGTCCAGTTCGCCGAGACGGTAAAGGGTTCGGCGAAAACCCAAACGGAAGATTTGAGCTGGCGTAACGGCACGGTGCGGGAACGATTGAGCCATGCGCTGGTGCGCGGCATCAACACGTTCGTCGTAGCCGATACTGAAGAAGCGCGCCAACAATACGAGCGGCCGATCCAAGTGATCGAAGGCCCGTTGATGGATGGCATGAATGTCGTCGGCGATCTGTTCGGCGCGGGCAAGATGTTTTTGCCGCAAGTGGTGAAATCCGCGCGGGTCATGAAGCAGGCCGTCGCTCATCTCGTGCCGTTTATCGACGCGGAAAAAAAGAAAGCCGGCGATCAAAAGCCGAAGGGCCGTATCGTCATGGCCACCGCCAAGGGCGACGTGCACGACATCGGCAAGAACATCGTCGGCGTAGTGCTTCAATGCAATAACTATGAAGTCATCGACCTCGGGGTGATGGTGCCGTGCGCCAAGATTTTGAAAACGGCCCGCGAAGTGAACGCGGACATCATCGGAGTATCAGGACTCATCACGCCGTCGCTGGAAGAGATGGTGCACATCGCCAAGGAAATGCAACGCGAAGGCTTCACCATTCCCTTGCTGATCGGCGGCGCCACTACCTCGCGCGCCCACACCGCGGTAAAAATCGTGCCGCACTATCAAGGCCCCGTGGTTTGGGTTCCCGATGCCTCGCGCAGCGTGCCGGTATGTTCGAGTTTGTTGTCCGCCGACCAGCGCGATGCTTATGTGCGAACAGTGCAAGAAGACTATATTAAGATTCGCGAGCAGCATGCGAATAAAAAAGGCCAAGCGCTCGTTTCGCTCGCGGCGGCGCGCAACAACGCGACGCGGCTTGACTGGACAACATTCAAACCGGCCAAGCCGAAGTTGCTCGGCCTGGGTGTGTTCGACGATTACCCGCTCGATTTGATCGCGCAGCACATTGACTGGACACCGTTTTTCCAGACCTGGGACTTGGCGGGAAAATATCCGAACATCCTCGACGACGAAATCGTCGGCGAAGCAGCACGCAATGTATTCGAAGACGGACAGGCAATGCTGGCGCGGATCGTGGCGGAGAAATGGCTCAAGGCCTGCGCTGTGATTGGACTTTGCCCGGCCAATAGCGTCGGCGACGACGTGGAAATTTACGCCGGCGATACGCGCAATAAAGTCGCGGCGAAGTTTCATTTCTTGCGACAGCAGGCGCAAAAGCCAAGTGATCGCGCCAACTATTGCCTGGCGGATTTCGTCGCGCCGAAAGCAAGCGGCGTGAAAGATTACCTCGGCTGTTTCGCCGTCACGGCGGGCATCGGCGTCGATCCTATCGTTGCCGATTTCGAGAAGAAACACGACGACTACAACGCCATCATGGTGAAAGCCCTTGCCGATCGTCTCGCCGAGGCATTCGCCGAGCACTTGCACCTGCGCGTACGCCAGGAATTTTGGGGCTACGCCAAACGCGAGAACCTGCGCAACGACGAACTCATCGCCGAAAAATACCAAGGCATCCGCCCCGCGCCAGGCTACCCCGCCTGCCCGGACCACACCGAAAAAGGCTTGCTGTTTGAATTACTCAACGCGCAACAAAATGCCGGCATGATCTTGACCGAAAGCTATGCCATGTTGCCGGCGGCGGCGGTGAGCGGCTTTTATTTTGGCCATCCCGATGC
>JAYTGZ010000049.1:0-3879 GCA_043733025.1 Pseudomonadota bacterium
CCACCGTCAATCCCAAGGGTGTCAACTATGCACTTATTTTTCTCAGGGTACATGAGGACTCCGAGCACTGCGCAATGACGTGGCCCTCTGGCCCTAGGCCAGTGGCTAGCCTAGGGCTACCCCGTAGGCCAGCCCCCAGACTGGCGCCGCATTAGTTTTGCAACAGCCTGTGCGCCAGGAGCCATATCCAGCTTGCCTCCTGGCAATGCATGGCTGGAGAGGCGCACCCGTATTGGCTTCTGGCTCGATAGCTATATCGAGTTTAGGAACTTAAGCAACGCGTCGCGATCGGCTTTCGCCATTTTGCGAAACGCTTCACGCGAGACTTCCGCTTCGCCGCCATGCCACAAGATCGCGTCCGTGGCGTTGCGCGCGCGGCCGTCGTGGAGCATCGCCGTGCTGCCGGTCACGGTTTCCGATAATCCCAAGCCCCACAGCGGTGGCGTGCGCCATTCCTTTGGTTCCGCTTGGTAATCTGGCCGGCCGTCGGAGAGTCCTTCGCCCATGTCGTGTAGCAACAGATCAGTGTAGGCGTGGAAGATTTGATTTGCGAGTTGTGGCAGCGATTTGAATTCCGCGGCGGTTTTTAACGTCGGTACGTGGCACACCGAACATTTCGCTTGGTCGAACAGCGCTTCGCCGCGTTTGAAATCAGGATCGTTGACATCGCGCCGCGCCGGCACCGCCAAACCGTGCGTCCAAAATTCAATTTCATCCCAGTTGACGTCCACCACTTCCGGACGATTGTTAGGCGTGGAAGCAAGACAGAGTTCTTGCACCGGCGTGCAGTTGTCCTCGATGAACAGCGACGTGGTCGCGCCAATGTCGCCGTGGTATGCCAAGGCAATTTGCACGCGGATTGTCGGCACGTTTGCCTTCCAGCCGAAACGCCCCATCCGAGTTTGCTTGGTGTAGGGGTCCCAGACCATGTTGGGCCGGCCGCTCATGCCTTGCTCGACTTGTTTTTTGGCGATCCCGAGTAGGGTTTCTTCCGGCACCGCCTCGAGCAGGCCCATCCCGAAAATCGGCGGGGTAAAGCGCAACGACAGCATGGTCTCGTCGCCGAGCGGGCCGAAGGTGAGCTTGTCGAAACGCGGCTTGGGTTTGCGCAGGGAGACTTTTTCGCCGTCGGCAAATTCCACGACGCCGGCCTCGTCCCAATCGATGTAAACAGTGCCTTCCGGCGGAACGCGATCACCCTTGCCGTGGTTGTATTCGTCCTTGCCGGTTAAGCCTTGGTTTTGGAACTGGTCGCCGTAGGCCGGGTGGGGTTTGGGGCCACCGTGTTCGTTGGCGCCAGGTATGCTCATGCGGATCAACACACCGACGGGTTCCTCATCGGCCTTGGGCATGACGCCGCGTCCGCCGCCGATGTGGCAGCCGGAACACTTGTCGGCGATGAAGGTGGGCCCGAGTCCCCAATCGCCGCCCATGGAGGGAAAGATAACCCATTTTTGATTAAAATGCTGGCGGCCGCGCATGAAGGTCTGTTGCTGCTTGTAGTTCAACACCGGCGCGGGTTCGGCGAAGGCTTCGGCATCGGCGCGTTTGAGGGTGAAATCGCCGGCTGACAAGGTCGGATCGGTTTGATCTTCGGCGAAGGCCAGCGCGGCGAGGCACACGGCGACAGCAATAGCGGCGGTTCGAATAGGGGTGCGGCGTGGCATGTGTTTCATCCGGGGGGATGTTGTTCCCCCCTAACTTACTGGATGCGAGGCGGGTACGCAAGTCCAGGCATCAACTCATCCATGGACGTGGCCCGGCTTTCCGAGGGACTGAGGTTCGGCCGGCGTTATTTCACGCTGATCAGTTCCACGTCGAATACCAAGGTCGCGCCAGGTGCAATCACGCCACCGGCGCCGCGGTTTCCGTAGGCCATTTCGGGTGGAATGATGAGCGTGCGTTGACCGTCCTCTTTCATGCCCTTGACGCCTTCGTCCCAGCCCCGGATGACCGCGCCGCGGCCCAGAACGAAGGAAAACGGATTGCCGCGATCCAACGAACTGTCGAACTTCTTGCCTTTTTTATTCGGGGCGCTTGGGTCATAAAGCCAGCCGGTGTAATCAACCGACACGGTCGATCCGGATTTAGCTTCCGTCCCTTCACCGATCTTGTTGTCGACGATTTTCAATGTGGTAATTTTTTCATCCATGGGTTTTTCTTCCGCGCGTAATGGGTGGGTGATCAACAGGCTGCTACTCAACCACAGCGCAGCTAACAAGACGGCCTTCAACATTGCGATTTACTCCTTCGGTTTTTTCGTATTCATTACTCTAGCACAGCTTGTCAGCGAACCCGGTTACGCATAGCATGGGCTCTAAATTCTTAATCAACAGAGGAGGAGCAACATGTCACGTACAAATGGGTGTTTTTTCTTGCTGATCGCGACGGTTATCGGATGCGGTTCCGCGTCGGCTCAGACCTGGTCGCCGCCGGCGCCGGAACAGCGCTGTCCATCCAGGTGGGGCGCGGACGACGAGCGCGGCGCAGCGAATTTGATGGGGCCGGAAGCGGTGTTGCGCGCCACCAAACTGATCCGCCAAGGCAAGGTGTTCGAATTGGGCAAGGAACTCAATACCACCATGCCGTTCGTCGGTGAGCGCCGCTTCAGCATGCAGTTAAAGCGCACCAGCAATCCCGCTGCCAGCAACAAACAGCGCAGCAACGAGGAGATCGTCACGACGGAGATCGGCCAGGTCGGCACCCAGTTCGACGCGCTCAATCATCAGGGGATCGGTGATCTGCTTTACAATTGTTTTAAGAATGATGACATCGCGACGCGCAACGGCTTCACCAAGCTCGGCGTCGAGAAAGTTGGGGCGTTATTCACGCGCGGCGTAATGATCGACATCGCGGGTTTCAAAGGTGTTGAGATGCTAGCAATCGACTACGAAATCACGGTACAAGATCTGCAAGATGCGATGGCGAAACAGGGCGTGTCGTTGGGCCAGGGCGATGCCGTTCTTATCCGCACCGGCTGGGGATTGCTGTGGGGAAAAGACAATGCGAAATTTGTCAGCGGCCAACCCGGCATCGGCGCCACGGCCGCGGAGTGGCTCGCGAA
Source organism: Pseudomonadota bacterium (assembly GCA_043733025.1). Lineage (GTDB taxonomy): Bacteria > Pseudomonadota > Gammaproteobacteria > Burkholderiales > JALYOK01 > JALYOK01. Next base: position 3,065 of record JAYTGZ010000049.1, read on the forward strand.
GCAGAACGTGATGCTGATCGGCAGCGATAACTGGGGTATCGAGATTTTTCCGAATCCAGATAAACAAATTCGCCTACCGGTCCATGCCATCGCCCTGGTCGTGAACGGTATTTTCTTGCTGGAGAATATGGACCTCGAAGCGCTCGCGAAAGACAAGGCCTACGAGTTCGCATTCATCGTCGAACCGCTTAAAATTAAGGGAGGCACCGGCTCAACCGTCGCGCCGATCGCAGTCCGCTAGGTTCGCGCATGCATATTTCAGCTTGGGTGATCGGTTAATTGTCCGCCTTCAGATATTCCCCCGTAACTGTTCGCGAAGACCGTGAAGTGCGTCGGCCTGAGACAATGCTGTTCGCTTAATCTCGTTCGCCCTGAGCCTGTCGAAGGGTGAATGGGCTTCGACAAGCTCAGCCAGAACGGCTAACCGAACAGCATTGCGGCCTGACCGGGTAGCCCTAGGCTAGCCCGTATCCATGCGGCTCGCAGGCTATGCCTTGCCAGGTGGCATGCGGGATAAGCCTCGTGGTGCAGCATCGATAGGGTATGCACGGCATACGCGGATTACCGATTGATCGAAGGCCGTAGCCTCGAGGCAGCGAAGCGGAATCGACGGCATTTGATGTTCGCGTATTCCGTTTTCTTTCATGCGGGCTACGCTTGCTTGGATTACACCCAGGCGGAAAACAAATTCGCTTGCGTTTGGCGGGCGTTGCGGAACACATCCAAACGCTGGCCGGCGCAGCCAGGGAAGATAGACGGCTGACGCGTTTTGACACGCTCTGGTATGGTTCTAAGCCAACGGTGTTATTCAGTAT
>JAYTGZ010000050.1:0-3092 GCA_043733025.1 Pseudomonadota bacterium
TTGGAACCTACAGAAATATAAGTGGGACAAGGGCCATCGCATGAACTACGCCGGCGACAGCCACGACGCCTACTCGGTCATCATGGATTCCGCCATGGGCTTGCTCGGCGCGGCGCCGCGGGACAAAGAGAAATTCTTGGGCGAAGTGAAATGGCTGCACGAATATCTCGGTAACTTGCCCGCGCCAAAATATCCATTCCTCATCGATCACACCAAGGCCGCGCAGGGGAAGACGATATTCGACGCCAACTGCGCCGCTTGCCACGCCAGCGAGCGCACCGGCAGCAGCTTGCCGATCGCCGAAATCGGCACCGATCGCGGCCGCCTCGATAGTTGGAACAAAGCCGCCGCCATCGCCGCGAACAAAGTGGTGAAGGATATGGGTTTGGAGCGCAAGGGCTTGGTGGAAGAAGATTTGAAAGGCTACATCATTCAATTCCTCGACGGCATTTGGGCTGAAGCGCCGTATTTGCATAACGGTTCCGTGCCGACGCTGCGCGATTTATTGCAGCCGGCTACGATGCGGCCAAAAGTGTTCTACCGCGGTTATGATGTGTACGATCAGACCAAAGTGGGTTTTGTCACCGCGGGCGCCGAGGCCGAACGCGCCGGAACCAAACACGATACGGCGCTGCGCGGCAACGGCAATCAAGGCCATGAATACGGCACGACCTTGGCGGAAGATGAGAAGATGGCGTTGATTGAGTATCTGAAGACCTTGTAGCGTAAAGGATCTCGGTGAATAACATCGGATTATTGCAACCATGGTTCGCGATTTTGCTGTGTCTCCCCTTGTGCTCTCCGCTAAGTTGGGCGCAGGACCTGACCTACCAAAAACGCACCAATCGAAGCGAGGGGATCAAAGCCAAACCCGTGGCCGGATTCGATATCGAATTGTTGGCTGCCCAGGTCGATTACCTGGAGCACGCGGATAAACTGGGCGAGCGTTTCCATGCACGATTTTTTCTGGAACGACCCACGCGGGTGTTTTTGACGGTGCGTGAATTAGACTACAAGCATTACTATTGGCTGGACAATATTGAACCGAGCGGCAATTGGCAGGCGGGTTTCGACAATGTCTTCGATTGGCCAACCAAGGATGTCATTAGCCAGCTTCCTGGCCTGACGATCAACGACCTCGGCACGGTGGCGCGCCTGGAGAGTGCGCAACCCCGTGCCATAGAAAGGGTCGCGCCGGTGATTTTTTATCAGTCCCAGTACCCCGCCGAGGTTAAGGGTTATCGGTTTGCCTTCAAGCTGCGCGGGGATGCCAAGATCAAGGCCATGATCTATCCCGTGAAGGGTGGTGACGGCATCGTGGTGCAATCGCTGGCCCCCCAGCGAGGCGGCCGGCCCTTCTGGATCAAATGGGAGGTCTCGAGCCCGCCACCGCCCGAGGAAGCTTACAAACTGGTTGTCAGCGGCTATATGCTCAACACCAGCGACCCGGTTAACCAAGAGGTACACTTCCATCATCGGCTGCGTTTGAGGTAGCGTAAGTTGATGCAACAACGACAATAAGAAATTCAATAAGAAATTTAATCAGACTCAATGAGCGACATCTTCATCAGTTATGCGAGCGAGGATCGTGAACGGGCAAGACAAATTGCCGCGGCGCTAACCGGACGCGGCTGGTCGGTTTGGTGGGATCGTCAAATTCCCTTTGGAAAGACCTTCGATAAGGTGATCGAAGAGAATCTCGCGCAGGCAAAATGCGTCGTTGTGCTTTGGACCAAGCATTCGGTCGAATCTCCCTGGGTGAGGGCCGAGGCGTCCGATGGTTTCAGTCGAGAGATGCTGCTTCCCGTCGTGATGGAAAGAGATTTGAAGCTGCCGCTTCAATTCAAAATGCTGCAGGCGGCGAACCTTGCCGATTGGCATCCGGATGAGCCTCATGAGGAATTTCAGCGACTGTTGAAAAACATCGAATCACTGCTGAACTCGCCGCCCATTTTCGGCGCCAAGTCGCCCGCGGGAAGCGCGACGACGACCCCCGGCGATGCGAAAACCGTCGATGGCAGCGGGGCCGACATTGCTCCGGTGCAGAGCAAGAAATCCAACAAGGGCCTCTACGTGTTCGGTCTGTTGGTTCTTCCCAGCGCTATCATTGCGGTTGTGACGCTTGGCTTGATGAACTGGCGCATGCCGACGCGAGTGCAGATTGACCTCGTAGTAGACCGCGTTGCGTTTTCCATCGCCGGTTCCCAGCCAGTGCCGATAATGGATAACGCGGTAGGCTTTCAATCGCTCAGCATTGAAAGTTTCGACTCGATTACCTTCAAGCCTGCAACGTTACAGATCGCGGACTCGAGTCCCGCCGAGGACGGCGGCGCCGACCTCACCTGGAATGCGACCGCCGCCGACGAAGTGGTGGTGTTGCGGGGTCGCAAAGTAGACCTGCCGATTGTCACCATAATGAGTGACGATGGAGCCGCCGGATCCGCGGGAAGGCTCGAAGCTATTTCCGTGGATCCGGGAACACAGGTCATACTGGAAACCATCGGTGGCGCGGGCCTCACTATACGGCTCGACGGGCACAGCCTAGCGCCCGCCGTACTACCGCTGGGCGTGTTTCGTTTGAATGCGGCGCGCACCATTCAAGAAGGTAAGTTAGCGAAGGCGAAGCAACACAACCTCATTGCCTTACGCGCCGAACTCGCACCAGACAGCCCGCTGATCGAGCTGCGGAGTCTGCCGCAATCCTTGGTGTTGACCTTAACCCCGGTCAAAAATATGACAATCGAGTTGTTGTCCAAATCCGGTGCGCCGATTCGAGATATCGAGCTTACGCGGCAAAATCAAAGCGGCGGACGTGAACCCAGCCTCGTGGCGGCAGGCGAAATCCGCTATCCTGATTTTCCTGCCAAGGAAAAGGTCGTCATCGATCCGCACGATTCTTTCGGCCTCGACCAGTTGAATCATTTCTTCATTACCCAACTAAGTTTAGACCCGGGCGGAAAGCAAATTCGCTTGCGTTTAGCGGGCGTTGCGGGACACATCCAAACGCTGGCCGGCGCAGCCAGGGAAGATAGACGGCTGACGCGTTTTGACACGCTCTGGTATGGTTCTAAGCCAACGGTGTTATTCAGTAT
>JAYTGZ010000051.1:0-4862 GCA_043733025.1 Pseudomonadota bacterium
GGCCCGAGGCCAGCCGCCCAGACGGCTCGGCAATCGTGCAATCGGGTGCGTAGCGCGGTTCACCCATTGGGTGAGTGAGCACGATGCGCTGCCCCTTAATTTCCATGCGGCGTAGCGCGGGGGAAAAAGCGGTCAACTGCCGTTTCTAGGTTTAAATGGCATCGGCCTGGGAACCAATAGGGGTGCGGCTTCTGGCGATTCCATTGCTGTGAGCCAAGCTGGATAAGGATCTTCAGCATGCCATTGCGAAAAAACAACCCGGATATACTGTTTCGACAACAACTCCATTAACTCAATTCACCATGCCTATTCCAGCCTTATTCAAAAATAAACTCACCGCGCCGGTTATCGGTGCGCCGATGTTTCTGGTTTCGTTTCCGCCGCTTGTCACCGCATTATGCAAAGCGGGCATCGTCGGCACATTTCCCCATGTTAACGCGCGGCCCTCGGAGCAGTTCGATGCTTGGCTCACGGAAATCAAGCGCGATCTGGCAAACTACCAGGCGACGAATCCCACTGCCGTGGTCGCGCCACTAGGCGTGAATCTGATCGTGCATCGGACTAATCCGCGCTTCGAGCCGGACTTGAAGATTGTCGTTAAACACAAAGTGCCGTTGGTCATCACCAGTCTCGGCCATCCGGGCAAAGTGATTGAAGCGGTGCATGGTTATGGTGGGCTGGTGTTCTGCGATGTAATCAACGCCGAGCAAGCACGGAAATCCATGAACGCCGGCGTCGATGGCATTATCTGCATCGGCAGTGGCGCCGGCGGCCACGCGTCGACGCAGAGTTCATTCTCTCTGGCACGCGAGATTCGCGAATTTTGGACCAGCTGTTTGATTCTCGGCGGCGGGATTAACGATGGTCAGCAAGTGCGCGCCGCGGAAATGCTGGGCGCTGACTTTGCCTATATCGGAACGCGTTTCATCGCGTCGAAGGAATCGCACGCGCAGGAAGAATACAAGCAGATGATCGTCGATTGCACCATCAAGGATTTGATCTACTCCGATCGCTTCTCCGGCGTCCATGCGAACTTTCTGTTGCCATCAATCACGCGTTTCGGCATCGATCCCGCGACCTTGCCGCCGAAGAAGCCCGATGTCAGCGGCTTGGCAGACACCAATGTCAAAGCCTGGAAAGAAATCTGGAGCGCAGGCCACGGCATCGTGACCATACACGATATTCCCACGGTCGCCGAGTTGGCGCGGCGCATCGCTCGCGAATACCGCGAAGCCTGCCACGTGCCGATGAGTGGAGCCGTCGCGAGCGCGTGAAAGCACCATGCCGAAAATGTTTCTGTCGATCGCGGGTACACTAGCGGCCTTAGCCGTACTGCTCGGCGCGTTCGGCGCTCACGGGCTGAAAGCCAAACTCGCGCCGGAGATGATGGCGGTGTATCAAACCGCGGTGCAATATCATATGTGGCATGCGCTGGGTCTTGCCATCATCGCCTTGGCATTGCCGCAATGGCCGCACCTTACCTTGCTGCGCTGGGCGGCATGGCTCATGGTTCTGGGTGTCGTTTTGTTTTCCGGCAGCTTGTATGCGCTGGCGTTGACGGAGATCAAGATGCTCGGTGCGATTACACCGTTTGGTGGCTTGGCATTTATCATTGCGTGGATCATGTTCGCGGCGGCAATGTGGAAGTCTAAATAGGAGAATATATGCGACTCGTTCAGTTTTTGGATCAAGACGGCAAGCAGAAAGTCGGCGTCGTAGCGGAATCTGGTACGGCATTGTCCATCGTTGCGGAAGTGCACAGCGTCTATCGCCTGGCTCTGGATGCTGCGCGAAAATCGGAAACCTTGGCTCAGCACGTCGGCCCGTTGTTAAGTGGAGACTCCGCCGACTACGACACCATTGTCGCCGAGAAACGCTTGTTGCCACCGCTCACACACCCCGATCCCTATCGTTGCCTGGTGACAGGCACGGGCTTATCGCATCTCGGCAGTGCAGCGGCGCGGGATTCCATGCACGCGAAAATGCAGCAAGCAGAAAGCCAACTCACGGACTCGATGAAAATGTTCAAGTGGGGCATGGAGGGTGGCAAGCCTAAGCCAGGCGAGATCGGCACGGCGCCGGAGTGGTTCTACAAGGGCGACGGCCATTGGGTGGTTGCGCCCGAGAAAAACTTGGAATTACCCGCCTATGCCAGCGACGGCGGCGAGGAAGTGGAAGTGGCGGGGCTCTATGTCATCGGCGATCACGGCCAAGTGTTGCGAGTCGGTTTTGCGCTCGGCAACGAATATGCCGATCACGTGATGGAACGAAAAAATTATCTCTATCTCGCCCATTCAAAATTGCGCCAATGTTCCTACGGCCCCGAATTGTTAGTCGCTGAGTTGCCGAAAAACGTCACGGGCTCGGCGAAACTCCTGCGCAACGGCCAAGCTGTGTGGTCTGGCGATTGGCTCTCGGGGGAAGACAACATGGCCCATTCCGTTTGGAACTTGGAACATCATCACTTCAAGTACGCGGGGTTTCGCCGGCCCGGCGATGTGCATATCCATTTCTTCGGCGCGGCGACAGGAAGTTTTACAGCGAATGTCGCCACGCAGCCGGGCGATGTGTTCGAAATCGCCTCGCCGCTATTCGGCAAACCGCTGCGCAATACCTTGGTGGCGTCACAGGCCGTTCACCACCCCATTACCATTCAGGCGTTGTAAGCCACGGTTATCGAAAGGAGTGCGATGCACATGTCGTGACGGTTTTCTCTGCTCGCGGCCTTCGTCGCCGCGATGCTGGCCTTTTTTGCGCAACTGCCGGCGCGACGACGCAAGCGGATAAGTTCCCCGGCGTGTGGCGCATGGTGTCGGTCGCAGCGGGCAAGGCTGGCGAGCATTAATTTTTAGAGTGCATGGCTGTAAGCCTCGCCAGTATTGCCTATCAGGCGATGCTTGCTGAACAGGTAATAACCATGCGGTTCTTCAGGAAGGCACCCACCACGCCTATAAATCAGGCCGTCCTTGGCTATCGCGTGAGTTGTCTGGGGCGCTGCCGAAAGCAGATATAATCGTGCGCAACCGAATAACAAGACTTAGCTTGATCGCTACGATATCAAATTGAATTCCGCTCATCCCACCGCCTTCGTTTCACGCCTAGTAGGTTCACGCCGGTGAGTTCCGGACCGTACGCCGCGCGTGGTCCGCTTTGGGCCGACCTGAAGCGTGATCGCGGTAACACGATTTCGTTGTCTCTGGCATTTTTGATTGCGGCGATTCTTGAGTTAGGGATTTTCGCGGCGGTCTTTTTTGTTGATTGGAGCGATGAGTTTGGTGTCCAGGAACCGCCGCCGATGACGGTGGAATTGGTTAAGCCCGAACCGCCGAAAGAAGAACCGAAACCCGAGCCGATCAAACCGCCGGAGCCGCCGCCACCGGAACCGGTGAAGAAACCCGAACCGCCAAAACCGATTCCGCAACCGGAACCTAAGCCGATTCCCAAGGTGGAACCGCCGAAGGTGGAGATCACGCCGGAACTCAAACCCGAGCCCAAGGTCGAGCCGCCGCCGCCGGAACCCGCCCCCCAACCTAAGCCCGAGACACCCGCGCCACCGCAGCCGGTGAAGGAAGAACCCAAGGTCGAGCAGAAGGAGCAGACCGCACCGCCTAGGCAAGTGCGCAACGCGAAGCCATTGCGCAAAGTCGCCGCGGCTTATCCGCGCAGCGCGTTGAAGAACGGTACGATGGGCAAGGTGAAGGCGCGCTTGACCGTCGGCGAGGGCGGCGATGTGATCGATGTGGAGATCTTGGAATCGAGTCCGCCGGGTGTTTTCGACGATGCGGTGACCAAGGCCGTGAAGCAGTACAGATTTGACGCCGATGGCACCAAATATTTCGTCGACCAGGAAGTGGTGTTCAAGTTGGCGGATTGATTGAAGCGGTAAACTGCCGTTTTTCGGATAAATCGATAGGAAAGATGATGAAAAGCAAAGCCGTACTCACCCTCGATGACCTGAAAAAAATCGCCGCCGGCGCGGAAGCCGAGGCGAATAAGAACAACTGGAAAGTTTCCATTGCCATTTGCGACGATGGTGGCCATTTGCTGTTTTACCAGCGTCTTGATGGCGCCGCACCCATCAGTTCGCACATCGCGCCGCAAAAAGCGCGCACCGCTGCGATCAGCCGCCGCAACACCAAAGTCTACGAAGACATGGTGAACGGCGGCCGCTACAGCGCGCTGTCCATGCCCGAGGTGACTCATCTGGAAGGTGGTGTGCCGATTATTGTCGAGGGCGAAGTGATCGGCGCCGTCGGCGTGTCCGGCGCGAAGTCGAGCGAGGACGCGCAGATTGCGGAAGCGGGAATCAAAGCATTGCTTGGCTAAGCGATGAATAAGATCACCAAGGTCGAAGTCCACGCGTTTCAATTCGACGCGCATAACCTCGGCTATCGCGCCTTCAAGATACACCGCGTCTTTATTGTCATTCCCGCGAAAGCGGGAATCCATCGTCTGTCGGCCAACGTAAATGGGTTTCCGCTTGCGCGGGAATGACAATAGGTTATGTTGGTTTGAAATAACAAGAAAGGTTTTTCCGAATGAGAAAAACAAGCGCTGCAAGCTTGATCCTATTTTGCATCGCCCTGGTGATGGTCGGATGTGCGACGAAGCCGTCAACCCGGGCGCCGCGGGCGCCTTCCGAGGGGCGAGCGCCGAGCAAGGGCGATGTGCAATATGACAAGTTCACCGGAAGTTGCCGGTCATGGGAGAACTATGTCGCGCAGACCGGCGTGCAAGACTGCGCGGGCCGCTCGCATCCCGGCTGGATAGGCGCGACGCGCTGCACGGTCAGGGCGACGGGCTATAACTTCACGCCCAAACGCGACGAAGGAATCCTGGGGCGCACCTGCTTTTCCGTGAAA
>JAYTGZ010000052.1:0-9043 GCA_043733025.1 Pseudomonadota bacterium
CACAGCACTAAGGGCGGTGCTTCGCCTTCGTCGCGCAGGCCTTCGAGGGTGCGGACGAAACGCGCTGCGTTGCCGCTGAGCATGGCTTCGCTCAGGCCATAAATATCGTAGCGGGCGACGTCGAGCACGGCGTCTTTCACCATGTCGAATGTGAGGGTTCCAGCAGGAAATAACAAAGCAAGTTTACGAATCTCTTGCTGCGCGGCGACTAGATTTCCCTCGACGCGATCCACCAGGAATTGCAGCGCATCACGATCGGCGTGCTGGTCTTGCCGCGCGAGGCGGCCTTGCAGCCAAGCGGGCAACTGGCCGCGCGACACTTCGTCGGCGCTCACTACGACGCCGGCGTTTTCGAGCGTCGTAAACCAGGCGCTCGTCATCGTAGCGCGATCGAGCTTCGGCAACGTAACCAAGGTAAGCACATCGCCGCCGAGCGCGGCGCAGTACCGCTCGATGGTCTTGGCGCCCTCGACGCCGGGCTTGCCAGAGGGGATGCGTAGCTCGACGATTTTGCGCTCGGCGAACAGCGATTGATTGCGCGAGCCGTTCAACAGCGCCGAACTATCAAAACCCGATTCCATGGTGTAGGTTTCGCGCTCCGTATAACCCGCTGCGCGGGCGGCGCCGCGAATCGCATCGGCAGCTTCGAGAGCGAGCAAGGTTTCCGGCCCGTGGACCGTGTAGAGTCGCGACAGTTTTTGTTTCAGGTGTTGGGCCAGATCTTCGCTGGATAGGCGCATGGGCTATTTGTTCGCGGCCTCGAGACGGCGTAGCAGTTGCTGCACCACATCGTTTTCCATGTCGCGATAGAGCAAGCTTTCTTCCGATTCCTTCGCCAGCACCTGGACGTCGTTGAAGGAAATGGAGCGCTGACTGATGATCTCGCCCGCGGGCAAATCGGGCTTGCCAGCCGTGATGATGCGAAAAGCCACGCGCTCGCGCAACTCGTATTCCTGCGCCCGTCCCGCGGCGGATAGCGAAAGGATGGATTTTTCTTTGACGTCCGAAAGTATCACCAGCGTTACCTCGGCATCTTCCTTTCGATCCACCAAACGCACGCCGCTGGAGCGCAACACGCGCATGAGCAAATTCGTGAGCGACGTGCCGCTCGGCCCGCTGACATGCAAGGTCGAGTAAGGCAACGCCACTTGACCGCGCAAATGGAAACCGCAACCGGCGAGCAGCGCAATGAGGACACAGACTATAACGCGTCGCACTTATTCGGACCTTTCTGAAATTTCGATTAGATTCCGGTCGGGATCGCGCAGGTAAATGGAGCGAATCTTGTACATTGCGCCGGTGCGCATAACCGGCCCCGCCTCGATCGGCCAGTTCCTTTGCGCGAGTTGGGCGATCACTTGATCCAGCGGCACGCTGGCGATGAAGCATAGATCCAGCGAGCCCGGCGTAGGCAAATAGGCTTTCGGCAAAAACTCTTTGCCGTATTCGTGCAGGTTGATCTTCTGCGTGCCGAATTTGAACGCCATGCGCCCTTCGCCAAACGTTTCAAGCTGCATGCCGAGCAAGCCAGCGTAGAAGGCGATACAGCCCTCCATGTCCTTGGTTGTGAGGACGATGTGGTCGAGATGATCGATCATTGAACTAGACCACAACATTCACTAACCGGCCTGGTACAACAATAATCTTTTTGATGGGCTGTCCCGCAACAAATTTCTCGATGTTCGGATGATTGCGCGCCAACGATTCGATGGCCTCTCGCGTCGCGTCTTTCGCGACGGTCATATTGCCGCGCAATTTGCCGTTGACTTGCACGACCAATTCGATTTCGTCTTGCACCAAAGCTGATTCGTCGACCATCGGCCACGACGCATCCATTATGTCACCCACATATCCAAGGTCTCGCCAAATCACGTGAGAAATGTGTGGGGCAATCGGATACAACACTCTTAGCAGAATACTAACGCCCTCGTGTAGCGCATTTTGTAGTACGCCACTTGCATTGGATGCACTTACTGAATCGTCAAAAGCTTTAGATGATGCTTCCTGCATTGCATTAAACATCTTCATAACTGCTGACGCAACAGTATTAAACTGATGGCGTTCCATATCGAATGAAGCTTGTCGTAGTGCCGTGTGAAGATCTCGTCGCATCACGGCAACCGCAGGATGAATCTGGTCTAGGCTGGCTGGAAATTCATAAGCGTCAACACGGCCGTGACGTAGCTTTGACGCTTCAATAATCCATAAATCTTTATTCTTGATGAACAGCCAGACGCGTCTTAGAAATCGGTACGACCCTTCTACGCCTGCATCCGACCATTCCAAACTTTGCTCCGGCGGACTGGTGAACATCATAAACAACCGCGCGGTGTCCGCACCATACTCGTTGATGATCGCCTGCGGATCAACACCGTTCATTTTCGATTTCGACATGGTGCCCATGCCGCCGTAGTCCACCGGCCTGCTGTCGGCTTTGAGAGCGCCGCCGGTGACGCGGCCCTGCGTATCTTGCTCGACGTCCACCTCGAGCGGGTCGAAGTACTCGATGCCCCCGCCCTCGCCCTTACGCGAAAAGATGTCGTTCAACACCATGCCTTGGGTCAGCAACTTCGCAAATGGTTCGTCGATCTTCACCAAGCCCAAATCGCGCATGACCTTGGTGCAAAAGCGCGAGTAGAGCAAATGCAAAATCGCGTGCTCGATGCCGCCGATATATTGATCGACCGGCAGCCAATAATTCACACGCTCGTCGACCATGGCTTGATCGTTGCCGGCACAAGCAAAGCGCAAGTAATACCAAGATGAATCGACGAAGGTGTCCATGGTGTCGGTCTCGCGCCGCGCCGGCTTATTGCATTTCGGACATTCGCAATTGACGAACGACGGCGTTTTCAAGAGCGGATTGCCGCTACCGTCAGGCACCAAATTCTCCGGCAGCCGCACCGGCAATTGGTCGTCGGGCACCGGCACCGCGCCGCACGATTCGCAGTGGATGATCGGCACGGGACAGCCCCAATAGCGCTGACGCGAAATACCCCAATCGCGTAAGCGATAGACCGTGCGCTGCTCACCGAGTTGCAGTGCCTTTAACACCATGCCCATTTTGTGTTTGGCCTCTTCCGTGGTGCGGCCGTTGAAATCTTCGGAATCGAAACAGATGCCGTAGTCGATGAACGCCACTTTCAATGGCAGTTCAAGCTCACCGTCTTTCGGTTTGATCACGGCCTTGATCGGTAGACCATACTGGGTCGCGAACTCGAAATCCCGCTCGTCATGGGCGGGGACAGCCATCACCGCACCGTCGCCGTAACCCATCAAGACGTAATTCGCGGTCCAGACGGCTAATGGTTTGTTGGTCAACGGATGGTAGACCTTGAGGCCCGTATCCTTACCCTTCTTTTCCTGTGTCGCGAGGTCCGCTTCCGTCATGCCGCCGTGTTTACATTCTTCGATGAACGCCGCCAATCTAGGATTCGTTGCAGCGGCTTGCAACGCTAGCGGATGTTCCGGCGCGACGGCGACATAGGTCGCACCGTATAGCGTATCGGCACGCGTGGTGAACACTTTCAACACCGGATCGCCGGCCTTGTGTTCCGCGTGATACGGAAAATGAACTTCGCAACCTTCGCTCTTGCCGATCCAATTGGCCTGCATGGTTTTCACGCGCTCGGGCCAGCCGGGCAGCGTATCAAGCGCCTGCAACAACTCGTCGGCATAGGCGGTGATATTCATGTAGTACATAGGAATCTCGCGCTTTTCCACCAGCGCACCCGTACGCCAGCCGCGGCCATCGATCACTTGCTCGTTCGCAAGCACGGTCTGATCGACCGGGTCCCAATTCACCATGCCGGTCTTGAGGTAGACCAAGCCTTTTTCCAGCATGCGCAGGAACAGCCATTGGGTCCACTTGTAATAGTCCGCGCGACACGTTGCCAACTCCCGTTCCCAATCGATCGCGAAGCCGAGCGACTGCAACTGCTGCTTCATATAAGCGATATTGTCGTCGGTCCACTTGGCCGGGGCGACTTTGTTTTTCATCGCCGCGTTTTCCGCGGGCAAACCAAAGGCATCCCAGCCCATGGGTTGCAGCACGTTGTAGCCGCGCATCCGGTGGAAACGCGTCAGCACGTCGCCGATAGTGTAGTTGCGCACATGGCCCATGTGCAGCTTGCCGGAAGGATAGGGGAACATCGAGAGGCAATAGTATTTCGGCTTGCTGCTGTCTTCTTTGACGTTAAAGGCGCGCGCGTCAGCCCAGTCTCGTTGCACCTGTTGTTCGATTTCGGCGGGATGGTATTGGGGTTTCATGAAACGAGCGGAAACGTGAAACGCCGATTATAAGGCAAGGGGCTGGCAATTATGGCAGCATGTCATTGTGAGCACGGCGCGGCGATCTCGATGACAAATCCGCTAAAGGCATTCGCAACTGGCCTGAGAGCCAATACTGGCGCGGCTATCCGGGCATAGCAGACGCCATTTAGCCGCCCGCTCGCGTATACGTGTGTGCATCGCTTGCCTTATAATCCTTTAACTCATCAACCGATAAGCATTCATGTCATCCGCCCTCACCCAAGGACTCAACGACGAGCAGCTTGAGGCCGTCACCCTGCCACCCACTTCCGCGTTAGTGCTGGCGGGCGCGGGTAGCGGCAAGACGCGCGTGCTCACCACGCGTATCGCGCACTTGATCCAAACCGGCCAGGCGAGCCCGAGTTCGATTCTCGCCGTCACCTTCACCAATAAAGCGGCGAAGGAAATGGTGACGCGGATCGCATCGATGTTGCCAATCAATACGCGCGGCATGTGGATCGGCACCTTCCATGGCCTGTGCAATCGCTGGCTGCGTACCCACCATCGCGACGCGGGCTTGCCGCAATTATTTCAGATTCTCGACAGCCAAGATCAACTCGCGGCGATCAAGCGCTTGCTGAAAAGCCTTAACCTCGACGAAGAAAAATATCAGCCGCGCCAAGTGCAATATTTCATCAGCGGCCACAAAGAAGAGGGACGGCGGGCGAAAGATGTCGCGCCGCGCGACGAGTTCGAGCGCACGATGGTCGACGTGTTTGCGCTCTACGACGAGCAATGCAATCGCGAAGGCGTAGTGGATTTCGCCGAGCTGTTGCTGCGCACCTTCGAGGTGTTGTCGCGCAACGAGATCCTGCGTGAGCATTATCGCGCTCGCTTCAATTTCATTCTGGTCGACGAGTTTCAAGACACCAACAAACTGCAATATCGGTGGCTAAAGCTGTTGTCGGGCCCCCAGACCGCCGTGTTTGCCGTCGGCGACGACGACCAATCGATCTACGCTTTTCGCGGCGCCAACGTTGGCAACATGAAGGATTTTCAGCGGGATTTCCACGTCCAGCGTGTGTTGAAGCTGACGCAGAACTATCGCTCCCACAGCAACATCCTCGATGCGGCCAACGCCATCATCAAACACAACTCAGGCCGGCTCGGAAAAGACTTGTGGACCGCGGCAGGCAGCGGCGAACCGATCCGAATCTTTGCCGCGGTGAACGACAACGACGAGGCGAGCTTCATCGTCGAGGAAGCGAAGACCTTGCACGCGGACGGCATTAACCTCGCCGACATGGCACTCTTGTATCGTTCGAACGCGCAGTCGCGGGTGTTGGAACATGCCTTGTTTTCGGCGGGAATCGCGTATCGGGTGCATGGCGGTCTACGCTTTTTCGAGCGCCAAGAAATCAAACACGCGCTCGCGTACCTACGCCTCGCGGCAAACCCGGATGACGATGGCGCCTTCTTGCGCGTGGTGAATTTTCCGGCGCGCGGTATCGGCGCCCGCAGCATCGAGCAACTGCAAGAAATCGCCAAGCAGAATGGTAATAGCCTGATGGATGCGTCTCAAACCAATGGCCTAGGAGGCAGGAGCGGCGCCAGTCTTAAGGCATTCATGCAGATTATTTCCAACCTGAAAAACAGTGTCGAGGAGTTGGCATTGCCGGAATTGGTGACGGAAATGTTGGAACGTTCTGGCCTGAAAACTTTCTACCAGCTCGAAAAAGACGGCGCCGATCGCCTGGAAAATCTGAACGAATTAATCAACGCCGCTCAGTCCTTCGTTCACGAAGCCGAAGACGATAGCCTGGCCGCCTTCCTCGCCCACGCCAGCTTAGAAGCCGGAGAACATCAAGCCGAAGCCGGCGCCGATGCATTACAGATGATGACCGTTCATGCGGCCAAGGGCTTGGAGTTCCACGCAGTGTTTTTGAGCGGCCTTGAAGAAGGCCTGTTCCCGCACGAAAACAGCGTGAACGAAGCGGACGGTCTGGAGGAAGAACGGCGCTTGATGTACGTCGCCGTGACGCGCGCCAAACGCCGGCTGTACGCGAGCTACGCCGAAAGCCGCATGCTGCACGGCCAAGTCCGCTACGGCATCCGCTCGCGTTTCGTCGATGAGATTCCCGAAGCGCTATGCAAAATGCTCGCGCCGCGGCAATCCTTTTTCTCCGCGCCGAAACTTACTTCCGGTTACGGGAGTTACGGCGTTTATGGCCGCGGACGTTTCGAGAGCAAACCCGCCACTCGTATGGCGGTGCAAGAATCCGCGCCGCCGGCGAAATGGCAAGTCAAGAAATTCCCCTTCAGCATCGGCCAAAATGTCGCTCACGCAAAGTTCGGACAAGGCGTGATCCTAGGCTGCGAAGGCAACGGCGCCGATGCGCGGGTAAAGGTGATGTTTCGCGACAACGGCGAGAAGTGGCTGGCATTGGAGTATGCGAAGTTGACGGCGGCGTAGCCGCGAAATCAAATACTTCCCATGTCATTCCGAGGTGCCCTGCGTTGCGCTCAAGGGTAAACTCCGCAACGAAGAATCTGCTTTTGCTCTTTCGTCCGCTGCTAAAAGCAGATCCTTCGTTTCACTCAGGATGACAATGTGGCGCGGAAATGTCTTTGGTCAAGCAATAATCATAGCGGCCAGCTATTTGCGTTTGCGACATGCCCTTGCAAAATCCTCTGAAAATGCCCCGGATCGTGAGGCTTGATCATCTCCCCCGGCCGCGGCAAATACAAATCGTACAGACGCGATAGCCAGAAGCGCAGCGCGGCGGAGCGCAGCATCGCGGGCCACAGTTTTCTTTCTGGGTCGGCCACGGGGCGCAGCGCGGAATAGCCTTCGAGCATGGCAAAGAGCCGCTCTGGATCTAGTTCTCCAGGCTCTTTCATGCACCAGTCATTGACGGTGACGGCGAGGTCGAAGAGCCAAGTGTCGGCGCCGGCAAAATAAAAATCGATGACACCGCCGATGTCGCTGCCGCGAAACAGCACATTGTCGCGAAACAAATCGGCATGGACCGTGCCGTGATGCAGCCCGGATAGATCGAGCCGATCTTGGTAATCCAGTTCAGTCTGCAGCAGTTCGCTTTCTACACCGGACAGGAATTCCCACACCGTCGCCGCCGCTTGGTTGCGCCACGCGGGACCGCGCGGATTGTCCTGGGAAAGCGGATAGCTTTTGCCTGCCAGGTGCATGTTCGCGACCAGCTTTCCGACTTTGGCGCAGTGCATAGGCGTGGGTTTCAAAACGGACGTGCCTTCAAGGCGGCTGACCAAACTCGCCGGTTTAGTCTTTAGCTCGCCGAGATATTGATTTTTTAGATTTGCAATCGGGCGCGGGCAAGGAATGCCATGGTTCGCGAGATGCGCCATGAAGTTAAGGTAGAACGGCAATTCCTGGGGCATCAATACTTCGAATAGGGTGAGGACGAATTCGCCTTCGGATGTAGTTACAAAATAATTGGTGTTCTCGATACCCGATTCGATGCCGCGAAAATCGATCAGCGTGCCGACGGAATAATCCGTGAGCCAGGTGTTCAGTTCATCTCGTAGGACTCGGGTAAAGACGGCCACGTTATTTTCTGCCGATGAATTGCAGATGCGCTTTCGCACTATGAAACGCCCGCCCCTCACCCTGACCCTCTCCCCGCACAGCGGGGCGAGGGAAATAAAGTCCCCTCTCCCTCCTAGGGAGAGGGCTAGGGCGGGGTGGCCTAAGGCCATGAGGGTCCGCACGGTAATTCAAAGCGCAAAACTCTTGTTGATCATCAAAGGCTCAACAACTTCTCACGCTCCGCCGCCGACGGCGTGAACCCACGTGTTTCGTAATGCTGGAAGATCGCGTCGACGACGGCTTGCGGCTGATCGATCACTTTGATCAAATCCAGATCTTCCGGGTTGATCATTTTCTCTTTGACCAGCGTCGACTTGAACCAGTCGAGCAAACCCTGCCAAAACGGCGAGTGAACCAGAATGATGGGAAACTTGCGTGTCTTGCCGGTCTGCGTCAGGGTCAGCGCTTCCATCAGTTCATCGAGGGTGCCGAAGCCGCCCGGCATGACCACATAGGCCGATGCATATTTGACGAACATCACCTTGCGCGCGAAGAAATGCTGGAACGAGAGTGTGATGTCCTGATAATGGTTGTCGCTCTGCTCGTGGGGCAAGCGAATGTTGAGACCGACGGACGCTGACTTGCCCAAATAAGCTCCCTTGTTCGCCGCTTCCATAATGCCCGGCCCGCCGCCGGAGATGACGGTGAAGCCCGCGTCAGACAACTTGCGCGCGATTTGTTCGGTCAAAAGATAGTAAGGGTGATCGTGCGGCGTGCGCGCACTGCCGAAGATGCTGACGGCGGGATGGATCGTGGCAAGCTTCTCTGTCCCCTCGACGAATTCTGCCATAATCTCGAACATGCGCCAGGACTCACGCGCGGTGTAGGTGGCGCGGGATTGCAATTCGCGATCTGCCAATGGCGGTATCTTTTTATCCAGACTCATAATCTCGCATGCAAACACTATTGTTGGTGGACGGCTCGTCCTATCTCTATCGCGCGTTTCACGGCTTGCCCGATTTGCGCAGCCCGCAAGGCGAGCCGACGGGGGCGATCTACGGCGTGATTAATATGCTGCGTAAATTACGATCGGATTATAAGCCGGATTATCTCGCCTGCGTGATGGACGCGAAGGGCAAGACCTTTCGTGATGATTGGTATCCCGAATACAAAGCCAATCGAACGGCGATGCCGGACGAGTTGAGCGTACAGATCGAACCGCTGCTG
>JAYTGZ010000053.1:0-3276 GCA_043733025.1 Pseudomonadota bacterium
TTGGGTAAGATCGCCGCGCTAATTTTGGCGCCAAGCCCCAAAAATTCCTTAGCGTTTGCGCAGCAGAAACAGAAATTCTTTATCCACCTCGGCGGCGTAGACAAGTTCATGGCCGGTCTGCTTGGCGAAGGCCTGAAAATCCTTCATCGCGCCGGGATCGGTGGCGACAATTTTAAGCGTTTCGCCAGGCTGCATGTCGGTCAGTGCTTTTTTGCTGCGAAGGATGGGCAGTGGACAGTTGAGGCCTCGCGCGTCTAGTTCTTTATCGAATTTCATCATTACTCCAGCAAGTTACGCGGAATTATACCGGAAAATTCTGAAGTATTTCATGACAACTCGGTCAAACTATTGCCAGCGCGCAGCCAGCCCATGATTCCGCCAGAAAGGTTGTAGAGATCGCCAAATCCTTGTTGCGCGAGATAGGAACACGCTTGGGCGGAGCGGCCGCCCGATTGGCAATAAATCACCACGGTTCCATCGTCGGGAAGTTCGCCGGTACGGCCGGGCAGTGCGAATAGCGCAATGTGCCGGGCGCCGGCGATCACCCCCCGGGCGACTTCCGCGTCGGTGCGCACGTCGATCAAAACAACCGGCTTTTGCGCCAGCAAGGTTTGTAGTTCGTCGGTGTTAATATTCTGAAACATGATGGGATAGGCGATGGGTCTGATAGACTTTCATAAGGTAACAAAAAAACTCCGAAACTAACAGCCCGCGAAACTAACAGTCCGCACCCATGCCTTCGTCACCTGCCTACTCGCCGGTCTCCCTCGGCGAAGCGCTGCGTTATTGGCTAAAACTCGGCTGCATCAGTTTCGGCGGGCCGGCGGGACAGATCGCCATCATGCATCAAGAGTTGGTGGAAAAACGCCGCTGGATTTCCGAACAGCGTTTTCTTCATGCGCTGAACTATTGCATGCTATTGCCAGGCCCGGAAGCGCAGCAGCTCGCCACCTATATCGGCTGGCTGATGCACGGCGTCAAGGGCGGCGTCATCGCCGGCGCGCTGTTCGTGTTGCCCTCGTTGTTGATCCTCATCGGCCTGAGTTGGCTGTACGTCACGTTCGGCCAGACGCCCATCATCAGCGGCCTGCTCTACGGCATCAAACCCACGGTCACCGCGATCGTCGCCTTCGCCGCTTGGCGCATCGGCAGCCGCGTGCTGAAAAATGCATTTTTTTGGACCTTGGCGGTGCTTGCTTTTGCGGCGATCTTCTTTTTAAAGATTCCATTCCCATGGATCATTCTCGGCGCCGCGCTGATCGGCGCAATCGCCGGCAAGCTGCAACCCGCATGGTTCATAGAAAATCGCCACGCGAAATCCCTCGAAAGCTACGGCCCGGCGGTGATAGACGACCTAACGCCGCCGCCGGAATACGCGCGCTTTTCAGCGCAACGCATTGCACTGATCGCCTTCACCGGCGTCACACTTTGGGCAGGCACGCTGGCACTGCTCGGCGGCTGGGATGGCGTACTTGGGACATTGGCGCAGATGGGCTGGTTCTTCACCCAGGCGGCGCTACTCACCTTCGGCGGCGCCTACGCGGTGCTTCCCTACGTGTATCAAGGCGCCGTCGAACAATACCAATGGCTCACCGCTCATGAAATGATCGACGGCCTCGCGCTCGGCGAAACCACGCCCGGGCCGCTCATCATGATCGTCGCCTTCGTCGGCTATTTGGGCGGCGTGACCAAGGAAATCTTCGGCGCGGGCAACGCCTTCGCGGCCGGCGCGGCGGGTGCCTGTGTCGCGACGTTTTTCACCTTCTTGCCCTCGTTCCTGTTCATCTTGGTCGGCGGCCCGCTGGTGGAAGCCACGCGCAACAATCTCAAATTCACCGCTCCGCTCAACACCATCACCGCCGCGGTCGTCGGTGTCATCGTCAACCTCGCGCTGTTCTTCGCTTGGCATGTGTTGTGGCCGCAAGCGACCGACGCAGTTCCCTTCGGCGGCCGATTCGAATGGTTCGCGCTGCCCATCGGCATCGTCGCGGGCATCGCGCTGATTCGCTACAAGGTGAATGTCGTGACGGTAATTGCGGCGGGTGGATTGGCCGGGTTGGCGTATTCGTTACTGATAGGCAAGTGACGTGCAAGCCTCCCCGGAAGCCGCATGGATACGGGGTAGCCCTAGGCTAGCCACTGGCCTCGGGCCATTGGCTCTTGGCGCATAGCATGCCAGAAGGCAAGCTGGGCGCGGCCGCTGGCGCAGGTGACTTCGTGCCGGTTGAGCTGAGGTACGAAACCCAACGGTCTTTGCCGCGCGATTGTGTTGAGCTTTTTTCGTCGATCGCCGCAAAGATGGGAACCACACTGGCCACGTCACACTGCGGCGGGGAGAACGCTCGTGCTTGGCCGTTTATGCCGTTAAAAGCCTAAATAGGTAGCGATAAGGCAATCGTCACAAATTCTTTATGACCGACAATAAACCCGGCAAAGCCTACCGCCCCGTAGTGGAGCGGCTTTTACGAAAAATAAATCCGCACCAAATTCTAGATGCGCCGTCCGGCCATGGATGGCTGCGGGAGGCGCTAAGCGAAACGATAATCATCGACGGCATCAATTTATTCTGCCCCGCGCCCATGGGCTATCGGAACTTCTGGAATATGGATTTTGCTGCTGGGCTGCCTGACTCTCTTCCGCTCTACGATTGTGTGGTCTGTTGCGAAATAATCGCCTACATCGGCAATCCGCTGATGTTTCTGAAAAGTGTGCGCGGCAGGCTAGTGGCCGATGGCTCGATTGTGATTTCAACGCCCAGCGTCTGGTATCCGCAATCGCGCATCCAGTTCTTGTTGCGCGGCTATTTTCCCGCCGTTCCTTCCTGGCTTAGAGATGCGACCAAAGCCGACCCTGGCCACATTACGCCGATTACTTTTCCCAATCTTTATTTGTATCTTAAACAAAGCGGATTCAAAAATATCCAACTTCACAGCGTCGAAAAAGGCCCGAAGCATTGGTTCGAATGGATCATAGGGGCCGCACAATGGCTGTATTGCCGTAGCCAGCTTCGCAAAGCAATAACCGATGAGGCTGTTGCCTTCTGGAAAACCGCCGGATCAAGAGCGGCGATCTACGAGCGCCAAATGGTCGTTTCCGCGCAACGAATTTAGGGGTTTGTTGAAAAACTACTAGGTCGATTTTCTCGCTCTGCTGGCGAGTTGCGGGCACAACGTAGCAAATCAAAAAATAGTCAACTGGCAACCGAATGGGATAACAGCCGATCGAACTCTTTCTTGACGACAGCGTAGCATTCGCACACCTCTGCCTCCAATCCGG
>JAYTGZ010000054.1:0-13816 GCA_043733025.1 Pseudomonadota bacterium
TCGGATAGATCATCCCTATTTCGAACGCCTCCTGCCGCGTAGATAGAGGCGTCCGGCCTTAGCTGTTGCAGTGTTTCAAGCAAACCAAAATCGGGACCAAGATCGCTACCCACGCGGGCGAGGTTCATCGCCAACACACGTCGCGGCCAGAGAACTGCATTCGCGAGCAATTGAGTTGGCCCTAAGAAATTCCCTTGCTTGAAGTCGAGCGATAAAATCCATGCTTCTTTTCCCAAGGTACTGAGCCAATCGGTTTCAGTCAGGCTTTCGCTACCGATAACCAAGGTCGCCAGTTCGTGTCCGGTCAACGAACGGTAGCTTGGATAATCGCCGATGCCGGCATCGAGCCACATTTCGATTTTTGGAAATCGAGTCTTGAGTTTTTCGATCAAGGCAAGCTGCGGCCACCGAAAACGTATCGCATCCAAATCGGCGATGTAGATCGTGTTACATGCGAAGCGTTCAACCAGTGCCTGAAGAATGGCTTCTGGTGCGGCGCTCGGGCATAATGTCGAGCGTATCGGCTGATAATTTTCACGCTCGCCGCGGCGAGCGTGGACGACTTGGCCGGCCATTAGGTCCAACACAGGAATCAATTTCATCTTTGCTATGTCGATGCGGCTATTGGTGTTCGAATTTATCACAGGCGGCGGGCAGCTCGGCGAAACATTACCTGAATCGCTGCGGCGGGAAGGCGAGATGATGCGCGACGCGCTGCTCGCGGATCTGGCGGAACAATCTGAGATTGACGTGGTGGTGATGCGCGATCCCCGCTGGTCGGTTTCGCCGCAACATGGGGCCGCGACATGGTGTGCGCCGCGGAGTGCGGAAAACACGATGTCGTTCTATCGCCGGGCCTTGGAAAACGTCGATGTCGTTTGGCTGATCGCGCCGGAGACCAGTGGCACATTGGCACAATTGGCTAAAATGGCGCGGGCTGCCGGGAAACAGGTGCTATTAAGTGACGCGGCAACGCTCGCCGTATGCGGCAGTAAGTATGCGACCTATTGCACATTGAAGGATGCCGGGATCGACGCGATCGAAACTTTTCGCGACGCTAACGCGCTGCCAACTAGCGGCGGACCATGGATCGTCAAGCCGGACGACGGTGCGGGTTCCGTGGGCATTGCCCTGGAAGTCAATATCCATGCGGCTCGCCAGGCACTATGTGGTGAGAGGCAATGGCCCGAGGTGGCCCTAGGTGGCCCTATGGCCCTAGGCCACCCCGGGCCAGCCCCCCAGCCCCCCACCCCGTATCCACGCGTGTTGCAGCCATGGTGCGAGGGTGATGCGTTATCATTATCGTTGCTATGCTCCAACGGGCAGGCGGCGCTGCTTTCAGTGAATCGTCAGCACGTTTTTTTGCAGCATGGCCGCGTCATCGTCGATGCTCTGACCGTCAATGCTTTGCCGCACAACTCGATTGAATTCGTCGCGCTCGGCAGGCTTATTGCGGCCGCGTTGCCTGGCCTCTGGGGATATGCCGGTGTCGATTTGATCCGTACCAACGATGGCGTTTTGCGTGTCCTGGAAATCAATCCGCGCTTGACCACGTCCTACTGCGGCTTACGAAAAGCGCTTGGCATCAACGTAGCGGACTTGGTTCTGAAATTGTTTAATGACCGCGAATTGCCGAACACGTTCTGCGACAGGGACGAAGCAGTCGAACTCAATCCCGGTATGGACTATGCCTAACGACATCATCGGTTGGGACATCGGAGGCGCCCATGTAAAGGCTGCCCGCGTCGCGTCTAATGGCGCCATTTTGGCGGTGATGCAAACACCCTGCGCGCTTTGGCGTGGGCTATCGGAATTGGAAACGGCCGTTAAGCGCGTGATGAGCGAACTTGGGAAGGCGACGCGCCATGCCGTGACTATGACCGGCGAGATGGCGGATCTGTTTCCGAATCGCGAAGCGGGCGTCGCGGCTATTGCAACAACTATGGATAATCGTTTTCCGAATGAGGACATCGTTTTCTATTGCGGTGGTAACAGCTTTGTTTCGCCGGATCGCGCGAAGGATGACGCCCATCGCATCGGGTCGGCAAACTGGCGTGCATCAGTAGCACTCATCGCATCAAAAATAGACAACGGCGTATTCATCGATATCGGTAGCACCACCACGGACTTGATCGCGATCAAACAGCGCTCGCCGTGCATGGTTGGCAATGACGATTTCACGCGTCTTCTAAGCGGTGAGCTAGTTTATACCGGGGTGGTTCGCACACCGCTAATGGCGCTAGGCGAAAGCGTGTTTTTTCGCGGTGAGCCCGTACCGTTGATGGCGGAATTTTTTGCCACCACGGCCGATGTATATCGCGTGTTGAACGAATTGCCCAGCGACGCCGATCAACATCCGAGCGCCGATGGTGCGAACAAGACGGCGATTGCCAGCGCCCGCCGCATGGCACGCATGATAGGCCGCGACCTCGAATCCGCCAGCATGAGCGAGTGGTGCGAAATGGCACTTGCGTTTCGCGCCGCACAGTTGCGGAAGATCGAGGCGGGCCGGCGCACTGTCACCTCGCGCGCCGGGTTAGATGACGGCGCGATCATCGTCGGCGCCGGCGCCGGCCAATTTTTGGTACGTGAGATCGCGGCGAAATCAGGCCGCGAGTATCGATCCTTCGCCGATCTAGTCCCTTGTGAAGGTGTCGATAGAATCGCCGTTGCCAATGTCGCGCCCGCCGTCGCGGTCGCACTGCTCGCGTTGCAACTATCATCCTAGAAACGGCAGTTGACCGCTGCCTCCCTCAAGATGCGTGGTATGGATATAGAGGCAATTGATGTTTATGGCTCACCGGATGCGTTCAACTGCCGTTTCTAGGATGCCCTGGGTCATCAAGCTCGGCGGCAGCCTCAGCGCCGATCCTTTGCTCAAAGCGTGGCTCGATATGCTCGCCGAACACGGGCGGGGGAAAGTCGTGATCGTTCCCGGTGGCGGAGCGTATGCCGATGAGGTGCGTACCGCTCAGCGCAGATGGAACTTCGATGACGCCGTCGCTCACCGAATGGCTTTGCTGGCGATGGAGCAATATGGTCTGCAGTTACAGGGGATCAATCCGGCGCTTGTCGCGGCGGATTCCGTTGCGAAGATTGAAAGCGCGATGCGAGATAAGAAGGTCGCGATTTGGTTAGCCAGCGCCATGGCGCTAGCCGCACCGGATATTTCCGCCGCTTGGGACATCACGTCCGATAGCTTGGCCGCGTGGCTTGCAAAGACAATTCGTGCGGCGCGTTTGATTTTAGTGAAATCCTGTAGCGTGGATGCTAACGGTAATTTCGCTGCGCTGGCTCGTCAGGGCATCGTCGATGCAGGTTTCGAGGAGATGGTACGCGACGCGAGGTATGCAATCGACGTCGTCTCGAAAACCGATTTGGAATCTGTGTGCGAAAGGCTGGTTACAAGTTAGCGAAGTAATAGGCCCGCTGCCGCAAATCGCGCCGAAGAAACACGTAGTGGCTGCGTTGAAATGTGCTGCCCATCGTGAGTTGCACTGGCGACTGTGCGTCCGCGTTGCCCACGATGGGTCAACCGCCTCTGGTGATCGAGCTCGGCCGTTCCCAGTGCGCAATTCTATCTGCGACGGCCTTCACGAGGCCTAAGTGAGCGTCTCATCGGCATGCGTCGACTTCGGCTATCAAGAATAATGTACGAGAGTTGGTTGATGGTGCGACGGGCCGGCTTGCGATTTAGCGTACGACAAAAACATCGTACTTGATATAGCCCCCCTCCCCAATCTTTACTTCCACCATTTTTCCCACACATTGGATGCTATTCATCCAGTTGTACTTCTCCGAGGAAGTCTGGAAGGAAGGAGTTGTGATGAAGTACGGAATCGCCTTGTAAGTAACCAATTCCCCCTTGTTCATGGTTTCCGCGCTCTCTTTCGAGTGTTGCACGATCCCGTTGTAGGAAATGTAGACCACTTGATTGTCATCGGTCAGAATTGTTCCCTTGACGTCGAGTCGTAGGACACCAGAGGGCATAATGCGTAGCCAATCACCGCCGGGCGCCATGAACTTGCCGTTGATTTTTGGCCCCTTGACCCAGCCTCCAGGCTTTATGTTGAACAACATCAGAGATCCATCTACGGGACTTGGAGCATCCAGCAGCGCGTAGTAGCTCAGCAGGTATTCGGTGGTGACGTGAGTGGTCTGTGCCCACGCCAGCGGCGAGCATCCAAACACACC
Source organism: Pseudomonadota bacterium (assembly GCA_043733025.1). Classification (GTDB taxonomy): domain Bacteria; phylum Pseudomonadota; class Gammaproteobacteria; order Burkholderiales; family JALYOK01; genus JALYOK01. The sequence continues at coordinate 4,195 of JAYTGZ010000054.1, forward strand.
CAGCAAAGTGACAGAAAATATCCATCTGATCAATTGGTAAGTACCGCGAGCGCGATTTTTCATCTTTCTCTCTCATGGTTAGCGTTGAACTGGGCGCCATCGTCGGCACTCCAACTTGCCGAGGGCCACGCAAATGCGTGAAACTCGGCCACTGGGTCTCAGGACAAGAAAACCTTCACCTTTGCTGTACCGAGACCCGACCACCACGGACCCTTTCCTGGATCCGCGACGGCTGCGTGCAATTTAAGAGGACGGTACCTACAAAACGGATACAACCGCCGACGGGGGTGCCGTTACCTGCTGAGGGTTTAGTACGTCTTACGCGAGCGAAGGGAATGGTAAACGGCTTTCGTTTCGGCAGTGGGACCATCGATACCTGCCGCTTGCAGTGCTTCGCAGCAACGACGATAGACTTCCCCCGCCTCTGCGGTGCTGCCTGCCTGCTCGCAGCACTGCATGAGACGTCGATACAGGGTTTCAGCGCAGCTATCGATCTCGATCGCGTGCCGGTATAGTGCAGCGGCACGTTCCGCGTCGCCGCCGCTTTCCAACGCTGTACCCCATTTTGAGACGGTTGCGAGAAAACGGGCGTGCAATCGTTGTCGGGAAACCAGAATCCAGGGCTGCGAAACCTCTGCCTGAAGGAACCGCCCTTGGTACAGTTCTCCCAGTTCGCTGACTGCGCAACGCAGCGCTTCAGCGGTCTGCGCGCCCTGGTCTCGGTCTTCGCGCGTTATTCGCGCGTTATACGCTCGAACGCGGCGACATCAACCCAGCACAAGCGGTGGTCGGAGGACTGGGTTCGGCATCCCGGCTGATCTGCCGAGAGTCGATACGCCATTACTCAGGCCCGACCCCTATCGTGCCGCCAAACAGCAAAGCGAAGCGGCGCTGTTTGCAGGTTCGGTGCAACTGATTGTTGGGCATCATTGGGAGACACGAGGTAAGCCGACAGTTCGACCCAACCAGATTGGCGCGGTACCCTATGGGTGTCAGCCAGTTGGTAGGCGCCTATTCAATGGGCTTGGGGCGGCTGAATGCGAAAGTCGCGTTCTTGAGCTCCCCTGCCCAAAGAACGCCGTTGGGCTTGATTGTGTTAAGGAGGTCGCCGTCGGGCGCCTGAACTCTGACTGCTATCGCCTCCGCACCGCAGAACTCCCCGATATAGGGAATTTCGTTCACGACCAGCTTTTTTGCCGCACCCACCAGGCTCAGGTAGTTCAATGTGCCTTTGACTGCCTGGCAGGGTTCGGCGCCAGGTTTGATCTCCACTGACATGACCTCACGATCTCCAAGTAATCCGACGCCCCGCTTGCCACGCTCAGTCGTTTCGAGTCGTGATCCGCCGGCCCGCACGGGCCACCCCAGATTTTCCCGAACCGCTGTTGGCACAGGCTCGGGACCATACATGCCCTGCAACATCCATCTTCCCTTCGTCCCATCAGCCGAATCATATCCCTCAATATCCACCCACAGGTACGCCGACGAATAGGGCGCGAGGCTATAGCCAGCCGGCGCATGGTAGATGTTGATTCCGCCCGTCAATTTTGGCGTTGGGTTGACGTTCTTCGGCAGCAGCTTGCGTAGTGCTGTCTCGTCGTACGTAACGCCCACCGTGATGAATTGCGCGCCCGTCTGTAGATAGGGCGGAGCAGGGACCTGGGTCTCGGCTCGACCTACTGTTGCCGTGACTGTCAGGAGACCGATAGTTAAGGCAAATGCTCGCAGCAGAAGCTTTCTACTTTTTTTCATTGACTCCTCCACACTGTTTGCAGGCCCGCACGTAAGGACCTTATCGTCGGAACCGCGCCCTATCAGGGCAACTGCATGCATCCTACTCATTTTGAATCTCCTCGTTATGCTGTTGATTGGAAGCGCCCGGTAACGATTCCAGGGCGGGCACGTATAATTTAGGGGAGCGGCGACTCCACCCCCCGGAAATGTACGGCCTTGCGCTCAATGCCTAGGGCAACCGGTACTCGAACTGCTGCGAGCAACCGAAATGACCTTGTGCGCTCAGCGCCTTGCATTGGAATGGCGCCTTCCCTGTAATTCCGCTGAACTTGCCCGTACCGCTGGTGATCTGGTTCAGCCCATCGAAGCCACCGTTCGTGGCCAAACTTCCCGTGTAGTCCGTGAAGATCTTGTCGCCATCAGCGTCGGTCCAAGCGCAGCTACCCCGTCCCGGCCCGGCTCCCGCGGTCAGGTCGAGCGTATAGGAGCAAACCGCGTTGCCCATATGCAACGGGCCGTTTCCGCGCGTACTGAACGTGACGCCATAGAAGCCGCCCCATCCGAACACGCGTCCCTCTCCCACTTGGACCGTCTCTCCGTTCGACTTGAAACCACTGTTGATGGAAATCGTGCCCGACTTCGGAATCTGCTGAGCGTGAGCCGCCGTGCAGACCCCAGTCGATGAAAGCCCTATCAGGGCAACTGCAAGCATCCTATTCATTCTGAATCTCCTTGTTATGCTGTTGATTGGAAGCGCCCGGTAACGATTCCAGCATGGGCACGTGTAATTTAGAGGAGCGGCGCCTACAAAACGGATACAACTTTGGGGCAGCGCGGCCAGAACTCCCTGAGCAGGGAGTTCGCAGGGCAAAGCGCTACTGAAGGGACCGGTAGAGCGCCTCCGTCTCAGGAGACGGACCGTGGATACCCGCTGCACGAAGCGCTTCACAGCATTGCCGATAGACTTCACAGGCATCTCCGATATTGCCCGCCCGCTCGCTGCACTGCATGAGGCGTCGATACAGCGGCTCGCTGCAGCTATCGATCTCGAGTGCGTGCCGGTATAGCGCAGCGCAACATTCCGCGTCACCTACGCTTCCCAGCGCGGTACCCCACTTCGAGACGGTTGCGAGGAAACGGGCGTGCAATCGCTGTTGTGAAACCAAAATCCAGGGTCGCGATGCGTCTGCGTTGAGAAACCGCCCTTGGTATATCTCCTTCAGCTCGTTGACAGCGCAGCGCAGCGCTTCGGCGGTTTGTGGACCATGGTTAGGGTCTTCGTGCGTCATCCGCTCGAAGGCGGCGACATCGACCCAACATACACGCTCATCGATTCCGATACTTCCACCCTTTAACACCAATGCACGTTCATCGCCGAGTTGCTTTCGCAGCCGATGCAACGTTATACCAAAAGCCTTTTGTGCCGCATCGCCTTCGGCGTCGGGCCACAGATAGTCGATCACGGTGTTCACCGATACGCCCTGCATGCCCAGTGCGATGACGGTCTTCAGGAGTTCCATCGGCTTGCCGGTGGCTCCCCTCGATATCGACATCGGGACACCCTGTCTCACTATGGCGAAGCGGCCCAATGTCGAGATCTGTAGCGGCCAAGGCCAGTGCTTTGCGTTTGACGATGGTGGCGATATGTCGTAGCGCCTCACAACTTCGCTCACGTATGATTTCTGAATGCCTCCCGACAAAGCGAGCGCGCAGGCTTCCGGCAAGACGTCGGGCATGAACCGAAACCAGAAAGCGTAGTTGGTTTGCCGGCTGTGTTCGAACGCGTTTTCCACCAGCACAGCCGCCTGCTCATGCTCGCCCCGCCGCACCGCAATATAGGCTTCCAGGAACATGGCTTCAGTGGCCATATCGTGGATAACGCTTCGCTTTACCAAGCGTCTCGCCTCGGATGCAACTTGCAAAGCCTCCTCGTATCTACCCATGTGCGTAAGCACGTGGGCGCTCAATGTCAAGCTCAGTTCCTCAATGTAAACCATACCCATTTCCACAGCGGTCTGGATGCTGGTTCGGACGAGCTCGTGGCTGCGTGAGAGGTCGTGCCCAATCAGCGCTATCACGCTCTCGAAGAATTGGAGATACCACATGTCGAAACGGCGCTGCGGATTGGCTAGTCGGCGTAACGTTGCGATGCATTCATGGGCGGCAGCCAAATCGCGATTGCTGAGCGCCACCAGTCCCTTGAAATATGCCAGCAGCGGTTCGGCCGAATGCAAGCCTGCCAATCCTTCCTTGTGAGAAATGTTTGCGGCCTCATCCAGTGCTTGGACCGCAGCGTGGTAGTCCGCAATGTGGTAGGCGTGGTACCCTACCCGCGCTCTCCACCAAAGTCGATTCAATGATGTTACATCCGGATGCGACAGCAACGGCTCGATTGCACCGATGACCCGTTTGGCCAGGTCGTACTCCGCAGCGAAATAACAGTAGCCCAGGAGAAAAGTACCCGCTGTCACGCGATGATTGACATCCGCTTGCGTATCCAGCAACTCTGTCACTCGGGCTACGCAACCAGCCAGCATTGGATTGCCCGGTTGACGATACGACAGGGCAATCAGCAGGCTTGAATGCACGTGCAGTTCGGCTTCGACGGTACCGAATATCGGTTTTGTTTCCAGCAGCGCTTGAATCACTTCTATCCAGCGATCCATCGCCGTGAAGGATGCCCAGAGGTAATAGTGACTATCGATTAAGCCGGCGGCCGACAGTAGTTGCCCGACAATGTCGTCGTGCACCTGCATTGAGGAATGCGCTTGCTCCAGCAGCTTGCGGGCATCGTGCTGGTTGACGGCTAACAGAGAGATGCCCCACCAATATAGCAACCAGGGGGTTTCGTGGATAACGTGCTCGGGTAGCCGCTGCAGCCAACTTTGCAAGGTTTGCCAACGGCCTTGGGCGATGAGTTTTGAGGCCTGGGTCGTAATCAGTTCCACAGCACGTGTCCATTGCGCGTGCTCGACATAAACGGCGATCGCCTCGTCCAGATGCCCATCCGCTTCGAGCAACGAGGCGGCAACCAGAGAGAAACGTTGGCGTTCCTCGAAAGTCCAGGTCAGGCGTGCCCGCTCCAAGAGAAAAGCGCGGAACAAGGGGTGGTACTGGTAGGCAACCAGCAATGTCCCATCGTTTGGGCGAGGCTCCTGATGGGACGGAACCAAAATTCGCCGATCCGTGAAATGCCGCTCTCGATAGAGCTGCTCCAGAATATGCGCGGCATGGGGGCTGCCGCTGATCAGTTCAGCGCTACGTGCCGTGATCTGGGGAAGCAGCGCCGTGGTCAGAGTCACCTGCTGCGTTTCGGCGGGCAACCGATCAAAAATCACACTGGCGAAATAGTTGAATACGCCCTCGCGCGACTCGGCTTCGATGGCTTGCGGCACGATGCCGCTTGCCATGAGCCGCTCCAGCATGAGCGTCAAGCCTGCAGCCCAGCCATCGCTGGCTCGGTACAGCGCACCGAACTCCTCATCGGCCAACACTTTTCGTCTGGCGCTAATGGCATGCGCTTCCTGTGGGGTAAGTCTCAATTCTTCCCACTGTATGAAGCTCACATTCTCGTTGGCAATGAGCCGTGCGTAACAATCTGGCGGGTCCCGTCTGGAGATGGCAATGAGCGAGATGCCTGGTGGGATCTCGTCAATCGACTGCGCGACAATCGTGTGAAACCGCTGCTCGGGCGGTACTTCCTGGTAGTTGTCCAACACCAACGTGGCGCCTTGCGGCAACCGGCAGAATAATTCCCGGAAGAAGCGCCGCGCAAAACCCTCGATGTCCGGGAGGTATTCCGGCGTGAGCAGCGGTAACGACCTCTGCCGTTTGCTAAAAGGAGTCGCTGCGAGTCGCAAGTAGAAGAAGAACGTGGCCAGGTCGGAATCGCCGCGGTCGACTTGATACCAAATGCCTCGCATCTTGCGTGAGTCGAGCCAACTGGCGACGAGGGTCGTCTTTCCTGCTCCCGGCGGACCTACAACACATAAGGCGGACCGACGTTCGCGCTCCTCCTCCAGCCGTGAGAAGAGTCGTTCTCGAGGCACCGCGTTGTGCAAGCGGGGACGCGTCAACTTGGCTAGAGTCGGAACTCGGCTGTGCGTCACGAATCCTCCCAGATGATCTGGCCGCGCCTATTTTGCAACAACCAACAGGGCGTCGTGCGCTCGCGCTCGGCGTCTTCTTCTGTACGCAGCGTCGCGCGTCGAAGCGATGGGCCCATTGAATTAAAGGGTTCGGATTATTTTCTTTACAGCAAAAAGATGGTGCGCCTCGCGCACTACCAGACACAAGGCGCCCACCAGGGCCGCCAATGCGATTACCACTACCCAATCCATTACACATTCTCCAGCTCTTCGATGCGTTTGTACGCGCGACGGTTGATTAGGACGATCATGACGGCGATAACGAGTACCGCCATCAAGCCCGCGCCAACTATTACTGGACTCGCTGTTGCATAGTTCTGGGTAAGCTATGCGACGAGAGAAGCATCAAGTGCAACAGCGATTCCGAAGGCGGCTTTAAGCCAACCGATCTCTTCCTTCAGGCGCTCTATTCTCGACATCCGGATAGTTTACCGCAAGTTCGGGGGCGTCACCTCGTACTACTCTCGGGCTGTTGCTTCGAGAGCCACTTTGCTACGTAGAGGCTTGCCGTGTATTGCCCACATGCGAGGGCCGCAATCAGACGCCGCACGACCAAGTTCACCGGCGCACGCTTGCTGCATCAAGCGGCCAAGCGTGCCGAGAAGCTCGGCATGAAACTCGTCAACCACTTAACAACCCGCTTGACACCCTCATTCGAAATTAACCTTTGGAGGTGTTTTCTTAAGCGACCTGCACCGAAATGATGATAATGCCGATCACAAGCAGTACGATGCCCAGCGTCTCCTGGGTGGTGGTTTTTTCTTTGAACAGACGCCGCGACACTGCGTAGCCATACAGCACCTCCACCAAGGCCAGGGTGCGCACGTCGGCAGCATTGCGCATTGCGAAGGCAGTGAACCAGCCGAACGAAGCGAGGGCGCCGGTGAATCCGGCGAGCAGGGAAACGCGCCACGCGCGGGTCACTTGCCGCAACGCCTCGGGCTCGCGCCAAGCGAGGTAGCCGCCGATCAACACACTTTGAATCGCTTGCGCCCAGACTAGGGTGTAAGCGCCGGCCAGCCAGGGCGGCATGGACCCCAGCGCTAAGGCGGCGCCGCGATAGCCGACCGCGGAAATCCCGAAACCTGTGCCGGACGCGACACCCAATAGCGCCGCCGCCGACAGCCAGCCGCCGAGCAGTCCAGCGCCGGCGACGCCGCGTTTGACCGACAGAATTATCACGCCCAGAGATGCGATGATGATCGCGGCGGTGGAAGCACCGCTTACCCGCTCATCGAGCAGCAGCGCCGAAAACATGGCAACTTGTAGCACTTCCGTCTTGGAGTAGGCCAAGGCGACGATGAAACTTCGCTGTTGCATGGCGGCCAACAACAGCGCGGTGGCGGCCAATTGCGCTACGGCCGCAAACGACACCCACGCCAGAAACGTCCCATTGGGGCGAGGCCACGGGTCTTCGGAAAATCCGCCGACGAGCGCTAGCGCAATAACGGCGAATGGTAGCCCATAGATGAAGCGTACCGACGTAGCGGCCAGCGTCCCCGCGGACTTGATGAGATTTTTCTGGGCGGCGTTGCGGATGGTTTGCGCCGCGGCCGCAACCAGGACAATCGGAATCCAGATCCAGGAAAGGTCGCCCATCGCTACGCGCTCAAGTGCGGGCGAGGTGAATCAAAATGCAGCGAATGCCTCGTAGCTCAAGAGGGACTGGGTGGACAGTAGGTCGACCGGTCACTTACGCTTAGCCATGGCTGCGGCGTTTTCTCCGGGAGAGAGTTCGCGGTAGCGTATCCAACCCGCATTCATTTCGTCCCAGGTTTGATCGCCCCACCGCACTTCGCGGTTGGGATCGGGATTGGCGGGATTGCGCGCTGAGTTGTCCCGGGTCATGTCGAACACCACGCGCGTGCCGGCGGGCCGATGGCAGGCCACGCATTTTTCTTGCAGCAACGGCGCGATTTGATCGACATAGGCAATGCGCGCGTGCTCGGCTTTGCACCACCGGACAGCCGACACCATGCGCCATCAACACGATCGCTTTTGCGTCCGACACGTAGTGTAGTTCGCGGGACGCCCCGCTTTGATCCAAGAGGCGAAAGTTATCGACGCGCTCGCCCGGCTGAATTGCCTGGGCCACGACTTGTATGCAGATGATGTAACCGATTGCGAAGAGAAAACGAATTGCCGCTTCATGGGAGAAATCCTGCGGTAAAAATTGACAGTGTCTTAATCCGAGTATAACCCCGGCGCCGGATCGCGATCAACCGCACTACAGAGCGTAGCTAAAGCATATTCTGCACCCGACCATTTTGGGACACTCGCTAGTAGCATCTACGTGCCCGAAAGCTGCCATTCGTTGGAGCAAAAAGCCGGGGCTCGGCGAAGAGATACCAAAACAACTGGATGTGTTTCTGGCGAATTTCTGCGAGCATCGCCACATTAGCCCCAGGACCCGCACCGCTGTTGTCGCGCTTCAAGGGAAATTTTCACAGCTTATCAGTTTGCGGTGCTGTTAAATCTCCCCGCGGCTGTTTGTTTGGACGCTCGGCGCAGAGCTACTACCGAGTCTGCTCGGCCTTAGCAGCCAAGAGTTTCGCACGTCGCGATTAATACTTCGCCGTGGTTTTCCGTCTGCTCAAGATATTTCTCCCACTCTTCATCTTAAATCGCCGTTCAAAACGCATTCCAGCGCGGTTTGGTAGAGGATCACGCCTCCACGTTCATGCGCGAGAGATTGCAGTAGTAACTCTTTCAGTTGCGGCGATATGGGCATAGTTGTTCCTTTATGGTTTGGAAATATAGATATTGTGCGCAACCCCGTCAGCATTCATCTCGTTGATAAGATAGAATGCGGCCGCTTGCGGACTTATCGGCCCGTATTAAATCAACGGCGGGTCGGTTTCGCGTTCGAAGTGCCGATGCTTAATGATCGCCTCAGCAAAAGATTCGAGCGCGGCGTCAATGTCATCGCCGTCGACACGCAGAACACCGGCGTCCGCCTGCCCTGAAGGCAGCGCCGCAGGGATTCCTGCTTTATCTAGTGTAGTGCGTCAATTAGAAGTGCTCTTATTCAAGACCGCGCGAGCACGGGTGACCTTGGCCTGGTAAGTTGATAAAGTATCATCAACTTGCCCGTCCTGAATATCGGGCCTCGCTCAACCTGCCAAAGATAGGTGAAACGCTATGGTACATCGCGACTTGGCGCGAGCAGTGGGTGGCGCAAATAAGTATGTCAGCGGCCGCCCTGAAATGCGGCGTTCGGGATCGCTGGATCGGCTGGGACTTTCGCTCGCAGTATGGTCGGCTCAAGCTAATCGCCAATTGCTTTTGTTCGACTTTTAACCGGACACTACTGACAATAGTTGTAAAATCATTCTGATTATGCGCAGGAATACTCCCACACGAAAACCCGTCCTGCGTTTTACCCCACCCACATTTGCTTTACTCCGTTCGCCGGTTCTCGGTTAATTCAAGCGGCAGGGTATTCTGACAAACCCGCGAAACCGCGCACGTTTGCCGCGGTCGGGCTGGGCGCTCAGGCCGTAACTCGGAAAGCGTCGCAAGAATTGCGCAAGCGCCACGCGCCCTTCCAAGCGCGCCAGGCTCATTCCGGCGCAGGCAAGGATGCCCCAAGGCGAAGGCGAGATTGCGGTTCGGTGTGCGCGCAAGATCTAGGCGATCGGGATCGGGGAACTGCGCCGGATCGCGATTGGCGCCGCCGAGGCAAAGGTGAATTCGCGTGCCTTGTTGCATCGCGATGCCGGCGATTTCCGTGTCTTGAA
>JAYTGZ010000055.1:0-8377 GCA_043733025.1 Pseudomonadota bacterium
CTGGATTCGGCGACATCGGCTTCGACTTCGAGCGTCGACATATCGGCCATCGTCAGGACTGCGCCTTTGCTATCGATTGCCGAAGAAAACGGCGTGACGATGTCGCCGATGTTGGCGGATTTTGTCAGCACCACGCCATCGAAAGGTGCGCGAATCACGGTTTGATCGACGCCGACCGCGGCGACCTTGAGATTGGCTTGGGCGGCGACGATGGCGGCTTTCAAGCTCGCGGTCGACGCCCGCGCCTTGCCCGCGCGCGCGACCGCCGCGTCGTGGGCGGAAGCGGAGATGTATTTTTTTTCGATCAGTTCTTGGGAGCGTCGCAGCGATGCGTTGGCATCGCGCAGCTCCGCCATGCCTTGTTCCAAATTGGCGCGCGCGACGTTGACGCCCGCTGCCGCTTGGTCTTGGCTGGCCATTACATCGTTGCTTTCCAAGCGTGCGATGACTTCGTTCGCTTTCACGCGGCTGCCTTCCTCCACCCCTAGCCATTCCAGCCGCCCGGTAGCTTTCGATGCCACGGCGGCTTTGCGTTGCGCCACCACGTAGCCCGTGGCATTCAGCGCGGTGAAGCCCTGCGAGGGATAGGCGCTAACGACGTTGGTTACTTCCACCGCGATCACACTTTGCGCCCTTAGATAGAAAAGGAATCCACCGATCGCGATGGCGCCGATAACGACCGCATAGATCAACTGACGCATCCAGCGCTTGCGTTTGACGTTCACCGCCGCAGGTCTGCGGTCGATGCGAAGCTTCGAGAGATCTTGTTGGTCCAATAGATTTCCTATTGCGAAGGGGTTACCGTCAGAGTTGCGGCAAACGTCAATAGGACAAATACAGATGTAGTGAGTTCATGCATAGCTTGGTGCCGGGAGGGGGAATCGAACCCCCATGGTCTTTTGGATTTTAGCTCGGTAAACCTCGCTGAAATCCCGCTGCACAGCAGTCCGACATCTGCTTCGCATCTGGTGCCGGGAGGGGGAATCGAACCCCCATGGTGTCACCACCGCGGGATTTTGAGTCCCGTGCGTCTACCAATTCCGCCATCCCGGCTGCGCATCGCATTATCCGTGAAACAGCCCTTATCGGCAACTTTGGTCGATTGTCGCGAACCTACGAGTGATATGATTTCGCACATGCGCACGATAGATTTTGATTACGAATTACCGCCGGAACTGATCGCCCAACATCCGCTTCCGCAGAGGGCCGCAAGTCGGTTGCTGCATCTTGACGGTAAGACTGGAACCCTCAGCCAAGGCGGTTTCTCCGATCTGCCGAATTATTTTCGCGCCGGTGATTTGCTAGTGTTCAACAACACGCGGGTAATCAAGGCGCGGCTCACGGGACGCAAGGTGAGCGGCGGTGCGGTGGAAGTGTTGGTCGAGCGCGTCCTGGATGACCAACATGTCCTCGCCCACGTGCGCGCCAGCAAAGCGCCGCAGCCCGGCAGCGAAATGACATTGGCGGGCGAGTTGCGCGTAACGGTAGTGGAACGGCGAGGCGAATTGTTCCATCTTCGATTTGCAGCGCCCGATGGCGTGTTGGACCTGTTGGAACGATACGGCGCGGTGCCTTTGCCGCCTTACATCACGCACGCACCGGACGCCGACGATGAGCGGCGTTACCAAACGGTATTCGCGAAGGAACCGGGCGCCGTCGCCGCACCGACGGCAGGTTTGCATTTCGATGAAAAGTTGATCGAGGCGTTGCGAGCGAAGGGCGTGATGACTGCACATGTCACGCTGCACGTCGGCGCGGGGACATTTCAGCCAGTGCGAGTAGAAAATCTCGCCGATCACGTCATGCACAGCGAGTGCTACCACGTGCCGCGGGAGACTGTGGATGCGATCAATCGGACCCGCGCGCAAGGCGGCCGCGTCACCGCGGTGGGCACGACGACATTGCGCGCGTTGGAGGGCGCCACGGTCAATGGCTCGTTGCAGAGCGGCTATGGCGAAACCAATATTTTTATCCTGCCAGGGTTCGGTTTTAATATCGTCGAACGTTTGATCACCAATTTCCATGTGCCGAAATCGACGCTGTTGATGCTCGTGTCGGCATTCGCCGGCATCGAGAATATTCGCCGCGCCTATGCGTTCGCGATTAAGGATCGCTATCGGTTCTTTAGTTATGGTGATGCGATGTTGATCGATCGGCTGGTTTAGAACCCACGTCGTTGTTTTGTCATTCCCGCGAATGCGGGAATCCATGTTGACTTGCGAATGCCAAATGGATTCCCGCATTCGCGGGAATGACAGACGGGTGTGCGTCGAGGCATCGCCAGGAGGCGCGCCGATATTGCCTCATGGCGTGGCATGCCTTGCGCGCCGCAATGGTATTAGCTTGCAGCCTAGCGCGGAAAAATCAGACATGTTGTCGCTGTGCTCAATATCGCGTCGTCCCCGCTAAGGCGGGGACGCAGTGTCTTTCTCGAACGCCCCTGGATTCCCTCCTGCGCGGGAATGACGAGGTGCGTGGAATGACTAACTTGCGTGTGTTAGCATCCGCGCCATGAAATTCGACTTGACTGCAACGCAGGGCGCCGCGCGCCGCGGGCGCCTTACGCTTGCCCACGGCACCGTCGAAACGCCGGTTTTCATGCCGGTTGGCACCTATGGCACGGTGAAGGCCATGAGTCCGTTGGAACTGGGTGAAATCGGCGCCAAGATCGTGCTCGGCAATACTTTTCATCTGTGGCTGCGACCGGGATTGGAGGTCATCGAGAAGCATGGCGGCTTGCATCGCTTCATGGGTTGGCATGGGCCTATCTTGACGGACTCCGGCGGATTTCAGGTGTGGAGTCTTGGCGCGCTGAGAAAGATTTCCGAGGAAGGCGTACGCTTTCAATCGCCGGTGAATGGCGATAAGCTTATGCTGACGCCGGAAGAATGCATGCGCATTCAGCGTGTGTTTAATTCCGACATCGCGATGATCTTCGACGAGTGCACGCCCTATCCGGCGGAAGAAAAGGCCGCCGCCGATTCCATGCGCCTGTCACTGCGCTGGGCGGAACGCAGCAAGCGCGCCCACGAGGGCAATGGCCCTATGGCCCTAGGCCACCCCGGGCCACCCGGTGGCAACGCGCTGTTCGGCATCGTACAAGGCGGCATGTATGAGGCGCTGCGCACGGAATCGGCGCGCGGTTTGCAGGACATCGGCTTCGATGGTTACGCCATCGGCGGGCTCTCGGTGGGCGAGCCGAAACAGGAGTTGACGCGCATCTTGGCCCACACCGCGCCGGAACTGCCAAGTGATAAGCCGCGCTACTTGATGGGGGTGGGCACGCCGGAAGACATTGTCCATGCGGTTCTCGCGGGCATCGATATGTTCGACTGCGTGCTGCCGACGCGCAACGCGCGCAACGGCTGGCTCTTCACCCGTTACGGCGACATTAAGATACGCAACGCCAAGCATCGCGAAGACGTAAGGCCGCTGGACGAAACGTGCGGTTGTTATACTTGCCGGAATTTCACTCGCGGCTATTTGCATCACCTTCAGCGCGTCAAAGAGATCCTGGGCGCAAGGCTCAACACCATCCACAATCTCTTCTATTATCAAACGCTGATGGGTGAATTGCGGCAAGGCATAGAGACCGGAACGCTGGCGGACACGGTCGAGACGTTTAACCGAAATCGCGCCACTCCGTGTTAAAATTCAGAACTTTATATTGACTGTTACGCAGGATTAGCAATGATTTCGATGGCTTATGCGCAGGCCGCCGGCGGTATGCTGGGCGGTGATTTGATGGGGATGTTGCCCATTATTCTAATGTTCGTGTTGTTGTATTTTCTGATGATCCGTCCACAGATGAAGCGCCAAAAAGAGCAAAAATCCATGATGGAGGGATTGCAAAAGGGTGACGAGGTGGTCGCCGCGGGCATGCTGGGAAAAATCGCAAAAGTCGGCGACACCTACATCAGCCTGGAAATCGCCGACAACGTGGTGGTGCAAGTGCAAAAGTCGGCGGTCGGCATGTTGTTGCCCAAGGGCACCGTCAAGAACGCAAATTAGTCGAGAAATCAATGAATCGTTATCCGGTTTGGAAATACACGCTCATCGCATTTATTGTATTGCTCGGCTTGTTGTTCACGGCGCCGAATTTTTTTGGTGAAGTGCCTGCGGTTCAGATATCGTCGTTGCGCACGGGTGTCAAGGCCGATACCGGGTTGATGGGGCGGGTCGAGGAGGCGCTGAAGAAAGCGGGAATAGCCTCGAAAGGAATCACGCTCCAGGGCGGCAGCATCAAAGCGCGGTTCGCCGATACGGATACGCAAATCAAAGCGAAAGACGTGATCAGCAAAGAGTTGAATCCGGACGAGCGCAATGCGTCATACGTGGTCGCGCTCAATCTTGTGTCGACCTCGCCGAAATGGTTGTCATCTGTCGGTGCTTTGCCTATGTATCTTGGCCTGGATTTGCGTGGTGGCGTGCATTTTCTGTTGCAGGTGGACATGATGGCGGCACTCGATAAGCGCTCCGAAAGCGACGCGGCGGATATACGCCGTTCGCTGCGTAAAAAAGAGATCCGTTATTCCTCCGTCACTCGGGAAGCGCGCCGGGTGGTGGTGAAATTTCGCGATGTGGCGACCCGGGATAAGGCACGTGAAGAGATAACGAAGAATTTCCCTGATTTGGTAATAACCGAAAGCGGCAGCGGCGATGAACTCAGTCTGGTCGGAATCTTGCGCCCGGAGGCCGAGAAAAAAATTCAAGAGGCGGCGCTGCAGCAAAACATTTTGACGCTGCGTAATCGTGTCAACGAATTGGGTGTGGCGGAGCCGGTGATCCAGCAACAGGGCGCCGATCGAGTGGTGGTACAGCTTCCCGGCGTGCAAGATACCGCGAAAGCGAAGGAGATTTTGGGGCGCACGGCCACGCTGGAAATTCGTCTGGTCGACGACGAACACAGCATCGCCGACGCCGTGAACGGGCAGATTCCTTTCGGCGCCGAATTATTCATCGAGCGGAATGGCGAGCCCATTCTGGTCAAGAAACAAGTCGAACTCACCGGTGATTCCATCACCGATGCGTCGCCGGGATTCGATAGCCAAAGTGGACGTTCCGCGGTTCACGTGAATCTCAATAGCGCCGGCGCAAACATCTTCAAGGAGGTCACCCGCGCCAACGTGAAAAAGCGCATGGCGATCTTGCTGATCGAAAAAGGTAAGACCGAAGTCGTCACGGCGCCGACTATCCAAGAGGAAATTGGCGGCGGGCGGGTGCAGATTACCGGCATGCGCGATACCGAGGAAGCGAAGGATATTTCATTGCTGCTGCGTGCCGGTTCGCTGGCGGCGCCGATGGAGATTGTCGAAGAACGCACCGTTGGCCCAAGCTTGGGTGCGGAAAATATCGCGAAGGGTTTCAATTCGACCCTGTTCGGCTTTCTCGCCATCGCCGTATTCATGATTTTCTATTATTTTGTTTTTGGTTTCTTCTCGGTGTTGGCGTTGGCCATCAACGTATTGCTGCTGGTCGGTATCTTGTCCGTATTGCAGGCCACGCTCACCCTGCCGGGTATGGCGGCTATCGCGCTGACGGTCGGTATGGCCATCGATGCAAACGTGCTGATCAACGAACGCATCCGCGAAGAGATACGCAACGGCAACTCGCCCCAAGCGTCTATTGCGGCGGGCTATGAGCGCGCGTGGGGAACTATCTTGGATTCCAACGTAACGACCCTGATCGCGGGATTGGCGCTGTTGATATTCGGCTCGGGCCCGATTCGCGGTTTCGCCGTCGTCCTGTGTTTGGGCATCGTCACCTCGATGTTCAGCGCGGTCATGGTGTCCCGTGCCTTCGTCAACTGGGTGTACGGCAGCCGTAAAAAGATCGCTAAGCTACCGATCGGCAACACCAATTGGCGCGAGGCAGGGGTTACGCACGCCAAAACCACATAAAGAATAGAAATTAATCTTAGGTTATAGAACATGGAATTTTTCAAAATACGGCGCGACATTCCCTTCATGCGCCACGCGCTGGTATTCAATGTGATCTCCGTGATCACGTTCATCTTGGCGGTTATATTTCTCATCACCCGAGGTTTGAATTTTAGTGTCGATTTCACTGGCGGCACGGTGATGGAAGTGAGTTACGGCCAAGCGGCGGATCTGGCAAAAATTCGAGAAACGGTGACAAAGCTGGGGTTTAACGACCCCATGGTACAAAACTTTGGAACCAGCCGGGATGTTTTAATCAGGCTGCCGCTGAAACAGGGTCTAACCTCCGCACAATTGTCGGAAACCGTCATGGCCTCGCTGAAGAAGGATGACGCGAGCGTGCAGATACGACGGGTGGAATTCGTCGGCCCGCAAGTTGGCAAGGAACTGGTAGAAAACGGCGTGATCGCGTTATTTGTCGTTGCATTAGGCATCGTGCTCTATCTCGCGTTCCGTTTTGAGTGGAAATTCGGCATAGCCGGCATAATCGCGAACCTGCACGACGTGGTGATTATCCTCGGCTTCTTCGCGTTCTTCCGCTGGGAGTTTTCCTTGCCGGTGCTGGCGGCGATCTTGGCGATCTTGGGCTATTCGGTGAACGAGTCGGTGGTCGTATTCGACCGGATCCGCGAGAACTTCAAAAAACTGCGCGGCCTAACCACGCCGCAGATCATCGATAACGCCATCACGCGCACCATGTCCCGCACCATCATCACCCACGGTTGTACGCAGTTGATGGTGACATCGATGCTGTTATTCGGCGGCGAATCGTTGCACTATTTCGCACTAGCGCTAACAATCGGCATTCTGTTCGGTATCTATTCTTCGGTGCTGGTCGCGAGCCCCCTGGTGATGTGGCTGGGCGTGAGGCGCGAAGACCTGGTGAAACCCGAGAAGAAGCAGGCGACGGAAGCAACGGTTTAACGCCGGCGTTAAATTCGACCCCTTAAAAAAATTGGAATACCTAAGTCTCGCATTCGATTTCCTGGCGCATCTAGACATGCACTTGGCCAGCCTGGCGCAAAACTATGGCGCCTGGGTCTATCTGATTCTGTTCCTGATCATTTTCGCGGAGACCGGCCTGGTGGTGACGCCATTCTTGCCGGGAGACTCACTGTTATTCGTCGCCGGCGCCGTCGCCGCGGTGGGAACGCTGGCGGTGAATAAGCTCGTTGGCATCCTGATCCTCGCCGCTTTCCTCGGCAATTATGTGAATTTCCAAATCGGAAAATATTTCGGCAAGCGCTTTTTCGTCGATCGGGAATCGCGATTCCTTAAACGTGAATATCTGGACCGTACTCACGCGTTCTTTGAGCGCCACGGCGGCAAGACCATCATCATCTCGCGTTTCTTGCCTATCCTCCGCACCTACGCGCCATTCGTCGCCGGCATCGGCCGCATGGGAACCTGGCGCTTTGCGCTATATAACGCCGCGGGCGCTATTCTGTGGGTGGCGAGTCTCACCTATGCAGGCTATCTATTCGGCAACATTCCGATCATCAAGAACAATCTTACGGTCGTCATTTTGGCGATCATCGTAATTTCCTTGCTGCCGGGCGCGATCGCTTACATTAAGACGCGCGCCAAACCGGCTTAGAAACGCGCGGCCGTCACAACTGTGAACTCACCGCTCGGGAATAACTTCCCACCCTGTAATCATTTCTCATTCTCATTCGGTTATACTAAGTGCACTTCGGCGCGAACCAACTTCAACGCAACGATAACGATCTTGCTGGCTCAACCTCTCTCATCACCCCAAAAGGAATGTTAATGATAAAACCCTTACACGTTCTCGCCATCGCGGCGCTCGGCATCAGTGTGTCCGTTCAAGCGGCTGATTCCTACACCATCGACAGCCGCCACCTTTACCCGATGTTCGAAGTGAACCACCTTGGCTTTTCTACCCAGCGCGGACGCTTTAACAAAGGCGCGGGTAAGATCGTTCTGGATACGGCTGGGAAATCCGGTAGCGTCGAACTCAAGATCGAGACCGCGTCCATCGACATGGGACTCGACAAGTGGGACGAGCATTTGCGCAGCCCGGATTTTTTCGACGTGGCGAAGCATCCCGCCATCTCGTTTAAATCCACCAAGTTGAAGTTCGACGGCGACAAAGTAGTAGGCGCCGAAGGCGACTTGACCCTGCTCGGCGTGACCAAGCCTATCACCGTGGCGCTATCTGGATTCCACTGCGGCGAACATCCGATGCTGAAGAAAACCGTGTGCGGCGTGGATGCCACGACGACCATCAAGCGTTCGGATTTCGGGATGAAATATGGCTTGCCGGCGATCGGCGACGAAATAAAGTTGATCGTGCCGGTGGAAGGGATTAAAGACTGATAATTGGATATTAGAAACAAAACTTAAAATTTGTCATTCCCGCGAAAGCGGGAATCCATGTTGAATTTCTAAAGCCAAATGGATCCCCGCCTTCGCGG
>JAYTGZ010000056.1:0-8714 GCA_043733025.1 Pseudomonadota bacterium
TTGAGCAAGGATGGTACAGTGCTGCCGCTCGATAAGCCCGGCATCGGCGTCGAAGTAAATGAAGATTTCCTGTTGAAACATCCGGTAATTGAAGGTCCAGCCTACGTTTAACGACATGTCATCCTGAGCGAAGCGGAGGATGACAATCTGAATTAGTTATGCAACAAGCAAAGAATCCGTTTAAATCGCCGTACCTACTCCTGTCGCTAAGCTCGCTATTCTGGGCGCTCAACCAGGTTTTCGGCCGCGGTATGCGCGGCGAAATTCCGCCCATGGCGTTCGCTTTTTGGCGCTGGGCTATCGCCATGACTGTACTCATGCCGTTCGCCCTGCCCCATGTAATGCGTCAATGGCCCACCATCAAAGCGGCCTGGAAACCCGTGCTGGCCATGGGTCTCCTGGGTACGGCTTTTCACAACGCGCTGCAATACGTGGGCCTGCAAACCACCACGGCAACCAACGGCTTGTTGCTGAACTCCTGCGTACCCATTATGGTCATCGCGTTTTCGTGGCTGTTTCTGCGCCTGACCTTAACGGTTGTACAGCGAATCGGCGTGGTAGTTTCATTCGCCGGTGTGATCTCTATCATCGTTCGCGGCGACTTCACCGTACTGAAACAACTGGCACTCAATCGCGGCGATATCTGGCTCCTGTGTGGATTATCGTTTTGGGCCATCTACACCATTTGCCTGCGCTGGCGGCCACAAGCTTTGCATGGAATCGCGTTTCTGTGGGTCATCGGCATTATCGGCCTGGTGGGACTCACGCCGTTTTACCTCTATGAACTGAGCAGCGGGCGAACCATCATCGCCAACTCTCAATCCATCTCGGTTCTGCTCTACACCGGTATCTTTCCATCGCTTGTTGCCTTTGTGTTCTGGAACCACGGCGTCAAACAAGTGGGGCCGAACCAAGCAAGTTTGTTTCTTCATCTCATGCCGGTATTCGGCGCCCTACTGTCGATGGCTGTCCTGAACGAACGCTTGTATTTTTTTCATCTCATCGGCATTGGCCTCATTTTCACCGGCATTTATCTCACCACCGCGAGGCGTTTTGCTCCTCGTTAGCACTCGATTGAATTTGCATTTCCCATCGACTACACTCCAATTTTTCCGATTCTCCCAACATGCCTAGCAGCCTGTCCCATATCCGGGTTCTTGATCTTAGCCGCGTGCTCGCAGGCCCTTGGTGCAGCCAACACCTCGCCGATCTCGGCGCAGAAGTGATCAAGATCGAACGTCCCGGTACCGGCGACGAGACTCGCGCTTGGGGGCCACCTTACCTCAAGGACGCCGACGGCAACGACACCACCGAAGCGGGTTATTACCTGAGCTGCAATCGCGGCAAGAAGTCCTTGACCCTCGACATCTCCACCAAGGAGGGCCAAGACATAGTGCGCAAGCTCGCCGCGAAGAGTGACGTTGTATTGGAAAACTACAAAGTCGGTCAACTGAAAAAATATGGCTTAGGCTACGACGATCTCTATGCGATCAATCCAAGACTCGTCTATTGCTCCATCACAGGCTTCGGCCAAACAGGCCCCTGGAGCCATCGTCCGGGCTATGACTTCATCATTCAGGGCCTCGGCGGTTTGATGAGTATCACCGGCGAGCGAGATGATCTTCCAGGCGGCGGGCCGCAAAAAGTCGGCGTCGCCGTTACCGATTTGATGACGGGCATGTACTCAACCATCGCCATCCTCGCTGCCCTCACCCACCGCGAGCGGCGCGGCGCCGGGCAACACATCGACATGGCCTTGCTCGACGTGTCGGTGGCCATGCTCGCCAATATGAATATGAATTATCTGACCTCGGGCCAAGTGCCGCGGCGCTGGGGCAACGCCCATCCCAATGTCGTGCCCTATCAAGTTTTCGCCTGTAGTGATGGGCACATCATTATCACCGCCGGTAACGACAGCCAGTATCGTAAATTATGCGCAGTGCTCGGCGCATCCGCCCTCGGCAGCGACGAGCGATTCGCCACGAACAGCAACCGCATCCGCCATCGCTCGGCTCTGATTGCGTTACTCGAACCACTGGTCAAGGTGCGCACTCGCGATCAGTGGGTGAGCGCGCTGGAAGCGGCGAGCGTTCCCTGTGGCCCGATCAACACCATTGATCAAGTGTTCGAAAATCCGCAAGTGAAAGCGCGTGGCATCAAAGTTGAAATTCCCCATCCGTTGGCGGGTATGGCGCCACAGGTGGCGAGCCCAATGCGATTTTCCGCTACGCCGATCGAATATCATGATGCCCCGCCGACCTTGGGACAACACAATGAATATGTCTTGCGGGAGTTGTTGGGGATGGAGAAGAACGAGATCGAACAGTTAGAGCGGAAAAACATTATCTGACCATTGTCATCCCCGTGAAAGCGGGGATCCATGTTGATTGAACGCCCAATGGATTCCCGTCCCCAATCAGGTCGAGGACAGGCTCTGCGCGGGAATGACAATTGAATATGAATATGCCAATTAATCGGAGGAGCTACAAATGAAAGTAAAAAACAGAATCGCCATTGTCACCGGTTCCGGCAGCGGCATCGGCCAGGCCATCGTGAAACGCCTGGCTGCCCACGGCGCGAAGGCGGTGGTCGTCGACATCAATCAAGACAACGCCGACAAGACGGCGGCGGAGATTCGCGCGAATCAAGGCAACGCCATCGCCATCGGTTGTAACGTCACCAGCAAGATCGAAGTTCAGGCCATGGTGCGGCGGGTCTTGGATCAACACGGCCAGATCGACATCTTGATCAACAACGTCGGCATCGTGCGCGACAACTACATCACCAAAATGCCAGAAGAAGATTGGGACCTGGTCATCGATACCAATCTCAAATCCTATTTTCTTTGCTCACAAGCCGTCGTGCCGCACATGCGCGAGCGCGAGTATGGGCGCATCGTTAACGTGTCGTCGCGGGCGTGGCTCGGCAATGTAGGGCAGGCGAACTATTCCGCGGCAAAGGGTGGCGTGGTCAGTTTGACTCGCGTGCTGGGTTTGGAGCTCGGCAAATCCGGCATCACCGCGAACTGCATCGCGCCGGGTTTGATCGATACGCCGCTGTTTCGAAATCTGCGCGACGACGTGCAGCAAAAATTGAAGCAAGCTCAGCCGTCACCAAACATCGGCACGCCGGAGGAAGTCGCCTACGCTGCCCATTTTTTCGCATCCGACGAAGCGTGGTATATGACCGGGCAAACGCTGTATGTTTGCGGCGGCAAGAGTTTGGGCTCGTACAGCGGTTAGCTCGCAGGCCATGCATGCCTGCGAGGCAAGCTGGGCGCGGCTGCTGGCAATGCCCTTAAAAACAATCGCAAGCGACACTTTCGCGTATAGTAACCGTCGACCTTCTCGACAATCTTTCGGAGTAAAACACTTGCCCATCATCACAATGCTACGCTGCGGTTTCCTACTCGCCGCTGCCCTCGCCGCCCACGCCGCGGGTGCGCAAAGTCTGCCGACCGCGACGCCAGAGCAAGCGGGTTTTTCCACTGAGCGTCTGGCGAAAATCACGCAGGTGTTCAAACAAGAAGTTGAGCAAGGCAAGCTGCCCGGCGCGGTCATGATGATCGCGCGCAAGAATCGTTTGGTCTACAGCGAGAGCATCGGTTTTCAGAACAAGGACACCGCGACCGCCCTAACGAAAGACGCGATCTTTCGCATCTATTCCATGATCAAGCCCATGGTTTCGGTCGCGGCGATGATGCTGGTGGAAGACGGCAAGCTACAGCTAAACGATCCCGTGTCGAAACACTTGCCTTTGATGAAAGGCATGCAAGTGAGCGTCGCGAAGGCCGATGCCGAGTTCGCCAAGATCACCTACTCGACCGTCTCCGCCGATCGCGAGATGACGGTTTACGATTTGCTGCGTCACACGGCGGGCCTCACCTATGGCGAACTGACGGCCAATGCACCGGTGAAAGAGGCGCACATCAAAGCGGGCCTTTATCAACCCAGCGTGCGCGATTTCGATTCCCGCGACATGACACCGGCGGAACAAGTGGAACGCCTGTCGAAAATTCCTCTCATCCATCAGCCTGGCGCCCTCTGGGATTACAGCCTCGCGTCCGATGTACTCGGCCGCGTGGTCGAAGCGGCGTCGGGAAAACGCCTCGGTGATTTTCTTGAAACAAGATTATTTAGCCCGCTGAAGATGGCCGACTCAGGCTTTTGGCTCGTGCCGGATAAACTCGCCCGACTCGCCCAGCCCCTGGCGATCGATCCCGCATCCGGCGCGCCCAACCGCATGATCGACGTCGCCATGCAACCGAAAAACGACTCCGGCGGCGCCGGCGGCGTGGCCAGCGCGAACGACTATCTCCGCTTCGCCCTCATGCTCGCCAACGGCGGCCAACTCGACGGCGCGCGCGTCCTGAGCCGCACCACAGTCAACCTGATGACTTCGGACCACTTGGGAAACCGCATCGCCGCGCCGGTCACCCCCGGCGAACTATTATTGAGTTCGCCGGGCTACACCTTCGGCCTAGGTTTCGCCGTCCGCGCCGGCGCCGGCATGGCCACCGTCCCCGGCTCGGCGGGCGAATTCATGTGGGGCGGATACGGCGGCACATTCTTCTGGGTCGATCCGAAAGAAGAAATCGTCGCGGTGTATATGTCGCAAGCGCCGGGGCCATCGCGGCAATATTATCGGCGATTGTTCAAGCAGTTGGTTTATCAGGCGGTGGTGGATTAGATTTGCACGTCAACTCTGGCTAGACCTCGTGGGTCGCAATGGCATCAAGGCAATTGCTGCCACCAGAAGCGAAGCGCCATCCGATGGTGGCCCCAGGCCAGCCGCTAGGGCTCCGCGCGATGGTCGGGCTCCGCGCGACGAATGGTTGGCATCACGACTCCTCAATCATCTCAACGATAAGTTGTTCGGCGGGTTCCACCGGCGCTACATTTTTTGCGTCGCCACGAACGCTATCCTGCTTGGCTGCTGGCGATGCATGGTCTGTGAGCCACTATCCATGGGCTTCCTAGGGCCGTCGACATTTTCGTAGACTGGTAGAAGGGTGGATCACGCGTAGCGGATCCACCTTGCGCACGATGGTGGATCCGCTGCGCTTGGTCCACCCTACAACTACTAAATGGCTATCTCGACACTTCACTTAAACATCGGCAACTACTTCAACGCGTACCACGTCATACCCACGGTCATGACAACGGTCGTGATCCACGGCAGCACCGGCACCCATTATGCGTTGCCACTTAAGACGCTGCGGATAGTTCGTGGCGGGATAGACGCCCCTTTCTGTTCGATCTGATCGACGAGTTGGATTATCGCGGTTGGGTTGGTTGCGAGTATCGTCCCCTCGGTCACACGGAAGCGGGGTTAGGTTGGGCTGTTCGCTATGGGATCGCCGCTGCAAGGGCCCGGTAAACCCGTCGTCACGAACGTATCGCGCCAGGAGGCTTATCCCATGCGGCTCCCGGGCCATGCCTGTGTATAAGGCAAGCGGGATGCGGCTCCTGGCGATGCCATTCTAATCAGGCTGCTTGCTGCGGCTTGATCACCTCATGACTAACGCCCGACAACTTATTCTCGAGCGCTTTCCAGCGGACGCGGACCATTTCGAGGTGCGCTTGCTTGACGTGGCCGTAGCCTCGGATGTCTTCCGGTAGGCTTGCAAGCTCGATGACAGTTGCGAGATTCTCTTTGGTCAGATTTGCCAAACACGCTCCGATCGAGCGTTCATAGTCTTCGATCAATTGGCGTTCCATTTTGCGTTCTTCCATCCGTCCGAAAATATCGAGCGCCGTGCCGCGCAGAAATTTGAGCTTAGCCAGTAGCTTGAACGCATGCTTCATCCAAGCACCATACCGCACTTTGATGAGGCGGCCCTGGGCATCGCGCTTGGAGAAAAGCGGCGGCGCGAGATTGAATTTGAGCGTGTAGTCGCCCTCAAAGGCTGCACTGAGCCGCCGTTCGAATTCGCCGTTGCTGTAAAGTCGCGCCACCTCGTATTCATCTTTGTACGCCATCAGTTTAGCGAGATACTTGGCGACCGCTTTACTCAGGTCGTCCCGTGAACTCACTTTTGTTTCGGCCTGGCGCACCCGCTCGACGAAGGTGGCAAAGTGTTGCGCGTAGCCCGCATTCTGATAGTCCGTCAGAAAAGCAACGCGTTTGCGCAATAGTATCTCTAGGCTTTGTGGCAACTGCACGACAACCGGCTGCGCCGGCGAGGCAACCTGTTCGACTGCATCGATATTCACGGCCGTGCGCCGCCCCCAGGCAAACGCCGATCGGTTCGCCTCGACCGCGACGCCGTTCAATTCTATTGCCTTGGTAATGGACGTTTCTTGCAACGGGATCAGCCCCTGCTGAAACGCAAACCCAAGCATGAACAAGTTAGCCGCAATCGAATCGCCGAGCAAAGCAGTCGCGAGTCCAGTGGCGTCGACGTAGTGCGAACGGCCTGCCACCGACTCGTCGATCAGCGCCCGAATCTGGTCGGCGGGAAACTGCCAATCGGGGTCTTGTGCGAACGTGCCCGGCGGTTGTTGATGGAGGTTGACGACCGCCGTGGTGCGGCCCGGCCGGGTCTTGGCGATGGCATCATGGGCGCCGGTGGTGAGCATGTCGCAACCGAGTATGAGATCTGCTTCGCCTGTGGCGATGCGCTGCGCGCGGATGTCGCAGGGATCTCCAGCGATGCGTACGTGGGAGGTAACCGAGCCATTTTTCTGCGACATGCCGGTCATGTCGAGGACTGATATGCCTTTCCCTTCCAAGTGCGCCGCCATCCCGAGCAACGCCCCTATGGTGATGATACCGGTACCGCCAATGCCGGTGATTAGAATGTTATACGACGAGCCTTGAACCGAACAATCCGGTGGCGAAGGCAGTGATTCCAATTCAGCCGGAATTTTTTGTTTGGCGGTTTGCGATTTTTTTGGCGTGCCGCCATCGATGGTGACAAAGCTCGGGCAAAATCCTTGCACGCAGGAATAGTCTTGATTGCAAGTCGATTGGTCGATCATGCGCTTGCGGCCGAATTCAGTTTCAACCGGCAAGATCGAGGTGCAGTTCGATTGCACACCGCAATCGCCGCAGCCTTCGCACACCGCCTCGTTGATGAACAAGCGCGACGTCGCTTTTGGATATTCGCCTGTCTTGCGGCGGCGGCGTTTTTCCGCGGCGCAGGTTTGGTCGTAGATAAGCACCGACAGGCCATCGTATTCCCGCAGTTCGCGCTGTACGCCGTCCATGTCTTTGCGGTCGTGGATCGTGACGAACGCAGGCAACGACGACCGATCGTCATAGCGCGTAATGTCTTCGCTGACGAGGGCGATGCGTTTCACGCCTTCCGCGGCCAGTTGCTGGGCCACTATCGGCACCGAAATTTGCCCATCGATGGGTTGGCCGCCGGTCATTGCCACCGCGTCGTTGTACAAAATCTTGTAGGTCATCTTGACCTTGGCGGCGAGTACGGCGCGGATCGCCAGATGACCCGAATGAAAATAGGTGCCGTCGCCCAAGTTGGCGAAAATATGCTCGCGCTTGGAGAACGGCGCTTGGCCGATCCACGGCGCTCCCTCGCCACCCATCTGAGTGATGGTCTTGTTGTACTCGGGATAAATGGCGGTGGCCATGGCATGGCAGCCGATTCCCGCCAGGGCGACGCTGCCATCGGGAACTTTCGTCGACGTGTTGTGCGGGCAACCCGAGCAATAAAAGGCCGGACGCGGCGGCGTATCAATGGCTTTTTTCAGCACCGCTTCTTTCGCTTCCAGGAAAGCGAGCCGCGCTTTGATCGCATCGCTTCTATGAAAACGTTGCACCCGCGCGGCGATCACTCTGGCAATCTGCGCAATGGAAAAATCCGCCTTGGCGGGCAGTAACCATTGACCACGGGAATGCACCCACTCGCCCTGCTCGTCGAACTTGCCGATCACCCGAGGGCGTACATCCGGCTGCCAGTTGTAGAGTTGTTCCTTGAGTTGATACTCGACGATCTGGCGTTTTTCTTCGACCACCAGAATCTCATCGAGACCGCGGGCGAATTCGCGCACGCTGTCCGGTTCCAACGGCCACGGCATCGCGACCTTGAACACGCGAATGCCGATCTCGGTAGCGTGCTGTTCTGATATGCCGAGTTCGTCCAGCGCTTCCAGTACGTCGAGGTAGGATTTTCCCGAGGCGATGATGCCAAGTTTCGCGTGCGGCGAATCAATGGTCGTGTGGTTCAGCTTGTTGGCTCGCGCGTAGGCGATGGCGGCGTAGATTTTGTAGTCTTGCATCAACGCTTCTTGAGCGCGCGCTTGGGCCCCCACCGGATCGCTGGACAAGCGGCAATTGAGACCGCCGTCGGGCATGACGAAATCATCGGGCAATTGGATTTTCACGCGGAACGGATCGGCATCGATGGAAGCAGACGATTCCACCGTATCCGCCAGCGCCTTGAACGCCACCGCGCAGCCGGAGAAGCGCGACATGGCCCAGCCATGCAGTCCGAGGTCGACATATTCCTGCACATTGCAGGGATAGAGCACCGGAATCATGGAGGCGGAAAACATGTGATCGCTTTGGTGCGGCAATGTAGACGAATAGGCGCCGTGATCGTCGCCGGCCACTAGCAACACGCCGCCGTGTTTCGACGTGCCGCCGAAATTCATATGCTTGAACACATCGCCGCAACGGTCGACGCCCGGCCCTTTGCCGTACCACATGGCGAACACGCCGTCGTATTTGGATTCGCCGATCAAGTGCAC
>JAYTGZ010000057.1:0-4164 GCA_043733025.1 Pseudomonadota bacterium
CACGTTTTATTATGCTCAGTTCAGGAGGACATTCTTAGCGATTGATCGCCTCGTAGGAAATTTACACCGTGCATAATCACCGACCACCGATAACTGACGTTATCCTTTGCCGCGGATAATCGCAAGAATCAGCTATTCGAGTTTCATAAAAAACTCAAGACTCTCACCTTCCTAGACCCTGCTTGCGGCTGTGGCAATTTCCTGGTGATCGCCTACCGCGAATTGCGGCGTCTGGAACTTGACGTGCTTCGCGCCGCCGAGCAATTCGGGCAACGCATCAGCGGCGTGTTCGCGCTGCTATCGGTGGATGTCGATCAGTTTTACGGTATCGAGATCGAAGAATTCCCTGCTCAGGTCGCGCAGGTGGCGATGTGGTTGATGGACCACCAAATGAATATGGAAGCTGCGGAATACTTCGGCGAGCCGGTGCTGCGAATTCCACTGCAAAAAAGCGCGGTTATTCGGTTGGGCAACGCACTGCGCATTGATTGGGAAGCTTTCGTGCCACCAACGAAGCTCAAATTCATTATGGGTAACCCGCCGTTCATCGGCAAACAATACCAGAGGGCCGAGCAAAAAGTGGATTTGGATTTCGTCGCGGGTGGCGTGAAAGGCTCGGGCGTGCTAGATTATGTTACCGGCTGGTATTTCAAAGCTGCGCAGTATATGACGAGTAGTCGAGACGGTTTCGCGAGCCCTGATAAACGCACCTTTACTGACATCAGCTTTGGTAGTGCAGGCTCAACATCCTTGAGCCAACGCAAAAATTCCGCAGCCGCGAAAAAAGCCACGCTTGCCATCGACGATATGTTCGTCTCGACTGAGCGTGCCGAAGCGAAGGCGCGCAACCAAATTCGCTGCGCTTTTGTCTCTACTAACTCCATTAGTCAGGGCGAGCAGGTGGGTGTCTTGTGGAGCGCATTGCTCGTGTGCGGCATCAAGATTCACTTTGCCCACCGTACATTCCAATGGACGAACGAAGCGCCTGGAAAGGCGGCGGTGCATTGCGTGATTATTGGGTTCGGCGCTGGGAACGTCGAGCGAAATCGGTTGTTTGAGTATGTCGATATCAAGGGTCCACCACATGAAGTTGCTGTAGTGAATATCAATCCCTATTTGGTCGATGCACCGGATGTTGCACTGCCAAATCGGAAGGCTCCAATTAGCAAGGTACCACCGATTGCTTTTGGTAGCATGCCTAATGATGGTGGGCATTTGCTACTAGACGATGTGGAAAAAAATCGGCTGATCGAGCTTGAGCCGGAGGCTGCGAATTGGATTAGGCGTTTCATGAGTGCCGACGAATTTCTGAACAATCGCGTTCGTTGGTGTTTGTGGCTTAAGAACATCGAGCCAAGCGACCTACAAAAACTACCTGAAATTTCCCGCCACGTTGCAGGAGTAAAGGCGCATCGCGCAATAAGTCATCGCCAAACTACACGTGAGCTTGCGGCTTTGCCGACCCTTTTTGGTGAAGTTAGGCAACCAACGACGCACTATGTGCTAATACCTCGGCATTCCTCGGAACGCCGAAACTATATTCCGTTTGCCCTTTTCGGGCCTGAGATAATTTGTGCCGATAGTTGTTTATTCGTGCCAAATGCTTCTCCATATCACTTCGGCGTAATGTCCAGCACAATGCACAACGCGTGGGTTCGTTACACGTGCGGCCGCCTCAAAAGCGATTTCCGATACTCAGCAGGTATCGTCTACAACAACTTCCCCTGGCCCGACGCCCTCACCGATGCACACAAGCAGGTCATAGAAGCCGCCGTGCAAGACATGCTGGACGCGCGCGCTGCTCATGCAGGAAGCTCGCTGGCCGATCTGTACGACCCGCTAACGATGCCGCCCGATTTGGTGAGGGCGCATCAAAAACTGGATGCGGCGGTGGACGCGGCCTACGCCAAGAGTTCAGGTCGGAAGAGTTTCAAAAACGACGCCGAACGCGTCGCATTTTTGTTCGAGCTTTATCAAAAGTACACAAGCCTTTTGCCAGTTGAATCAAGTTAAGCCAAAACGCGCTCGTAAAAATGAACAGCCCCGCAGCAAGCTGCGGGGTATCGAACACCCAAGCCTAAATTCCTTTCGTGGCAAGCCACGGGGAATTGAACCCGGAGGGATTAAATCACATAAACGGGGTCAGACACGATAAATACCTGCATGATGGGCTTCTCTCCCAAGTCCGGTACGTCTGTCCATGGCTCGCCTTCCGCGCTAAGTCATCCGAAAAATGGAGTCAGATACCGTCTTGAATTGCGAGCGCTCACGTAACGCAATTTGCATCAAACAGTTCCCTGGCTTCACCGCGCAGTAGATCAAGTGCGCCAGCTTGCGAATTGCCGCCCCCACCACCGCCTCCGGCGCCAGCCCGTTGGTTTTCATCCTTGCCCCGAACCCCTGTAACACCGGGTTATAGCGCAGAAATAATCGTGTCTGACCCCAATTACAATCGCTTTGCCCTGCTCGGCGTCACAGCGCATCGCCGCATGTGGCCCTGCCCCTAGGCCACCCAGCAACTGCTGCTACCAGAAGCCGCGCGCGTTGGCGCATAGGCTTTGGGTCCGATTCATTAGCAATGGCATAATATGACATTATCTGGCATTCATGCCCTGAGGAGAAGACGATGGCACTTAATATTTCGCTACCCCCCGAATTAGAAGCACAAGTGCGCAAACGCGTGGATTCAGGTTTGTATGGTTCGGCAAGCGAGGTCGTCCGTGAAGCACTGCGCTTGTTCGAAACGTATGAGCAGATAAGGAGCAGCAAGCTCACCCAGTTACGCGTCGACATTGAGGAAGGGCTAGCGGATATTCGCGCTGGGAAAGTTGCCGATTTTGATGCTAAATCAATCAAGCAACGCGGCCGGGCGAGACTTGCCAAGCAGGCAAGTAAGAAATAGTGGCACGCTTCCGCCTTGCTAAGCGTGCAGAAACCGACCTTGACGAAATCTGGTTCACGATCGCGCTGGACAATGTCGACGCGGCCGATCGCATTATTGACATTTTGTACGAGGTCGCGGAACTGCTTGCGTCCCGACCAAAAATGGGCCGTGCGCGTAGTGAACTTGCTGCGGAACTCAGGAGTTTCGCAACCAATACGCCTTACGTTATCTATTACGAATTAGCGCCGAAGGGTATCGTCATCGTGAGGATACTGCATCACGCTCGTGATCTCGACGCTATATTTTTGAACGAAGGCGACGGTTGAATGTTAGCGGTTGCGAGGTCGGTCACGGCCGACGCTGGCCAACGCAATTATCGATCCTACCGTCTACCGCAAACGCGTATCGACCGTACCTTTTTTGAAAGCGCTCTGCACGCACCACAGGTCGACGGAGTCCATCGATATAAAGGCGCATCCGATACTGCATATCGCGCTTTTCGCGCCGCTCAACCTTGACTCTTTCCACAACCACCAATTGGCCCGCGTTAGTTGCCGATCTGAATGGAACGTTATTTGCCGATCGTGTGCGTCTGGGCCATCGCCTTAACCGCGCACGCGGACAGGACGACCTGGCCGCAATCGAGAAACTCGTTCAGCAAATTCGTCTTTCTAAAGACAAAGCCAGGCATCGCCAGGAGCGTCTCCCACAGCCGAGCTTCAGCGATGCCTTGCCCATCGCGAATAGGCGTGCGGAGATTCAAGGTGCCATTGCCGCGAACCAGGCGGTGATTGTCTGTGGCGAGACCGGCTCCGGCAAAACCGCGCAATTGCCGAAGATTTGCCTAGAACTCAAACGCGGCATCTACGGTACTATCGGCTGCATCCAGCCTCGCGATCGAGGATTGGCATGATGCCGTGAAGAAACCTATGGGAAGCGGCTTCCAGCCTGCCTATGCTGCAATGCAAGCACTGATGCGGCTTCTGGCCGATATCGAGCGGATAATCACACGCATGGCTCTTGGCAGCGCGCGTGCGCGCGACCTTGCCGGTTTACGTGATTCGCTCAACGGCTGTTTCTAGAATCATTCGACCAGAGGGGCATCCGTCAGATCAGCCGCATCGCATACACGGGACTATCGACATGGCGAATCAGGATCGCCAGATCAATCGCACCGAACGAGGCAACTCGAAATCGTCCAAACGTATGGGACAGATTCACGGGATAGCGCGAGCGCCGCGCCGCATCGCCGATCGGCTCGAGCGTGTTGGCTGTGGGTT
>JAYTGZ010000058.1:0-4163 GCA_043733025.1 Pseudomonadota bacterium
GCCTTGCCCGTCTTGAACGCGCGTAGCGCAATCACTTTTGCGGAAACGCTTATCGATCTCAGCCAAGCGAAAGATTCTGCGATCATGCGGTGCCCGGAATTCGGAAAAGTCTTGGCAAAAGTATCAGTCATGTAGCGATAATAATACATCTAAAGTGTCGGGACATATTTTTACCGAATGCAATTGTAGCTCGGTTGTGTAGGAGTTTGCGCGTCCCATGCATGGCGCACTGCCGTTGCATCGTGCAGCGTTCCGCAGGCAGCTAGTGTGCTGACCGAATTCCCGCTAGGCCCCCGCAACCCGCGCGTTCGTAGTTGCATCGCCATGCGCCGCTCCCTGCTTGCCTTCCAGCGTAGCATGCCTGGAATGCGGCATAAATACTGAGCTGTAGGCCGATCGATATGCCGTTTCTGGAATTCCGCATTCGCTTAGGGGCGGCGGCACGCGAGCGCCAAGTGGGACAATAGGGGACAGACCACGGTTTCTTTCAATTCACAATAAGCTCCGCTATACATCCGCATCACCTACCTCGCGCCGCGGCCTGCCTGGCCGTCCCCGCCGTGCACATCGTCCTAGCGCCACTTCGATCTCCTTCTTGAATCGTTCGCTTCCCAATGCAAAGTTGCCATTG
Source organism: Pseudomonadota bacterium (assembly GCA_043733025.1). Lineage (GTDB taxonomy): Bacteria > Pseudomonadota > Gammaproteobacteria > Burkholderiales > JALYOK01 > JALYOK01. The sequence goes on from JAYTGZ010000058.1 coordinate 632, forward strand.
GTGGATTTCCTGATCTCGTCCAGCTTCACCGCGTCAAAGTGCGCTTTGAAGAGCGTGCGGTAGGCTTCTCGTCGGTCAGTCTCATCCGGAGCCAGACGCAGATACTCTGCGTGAGGCGCGATCAACCGATCGGCCTTGCCCTTCGCATTGGCATGATAGCTTGACCAGCGATAGTCATCGGGTCGATTGACCATCGCCGCACGCACCGGATTGAGTTCGATATAACGGTAACATGCCAGCACGTAGCTCTCGGATTGAGTCAGGCACGAGCGAAAGCGGCCTTCCCATAACGTGCCGCTGCGTCGATAGGTGCGGTTGACGTATTGCACGTAGCGCTGGCCCAGGTGTTTCATCATCAGTGCTGCGCTGTCAGCCTTCTCAGGCGTGAGCAGCAAATGGACGTGATTGGTCATAAACACGTAGGCGTGAACGGCGCATCCAAAGCGGCGGGAGAGTTCGGTTAAATCGTCAAGATAACGGCGATAGTCTTCATCGCTGAAGAAGCACACCGAGCGGTTGTTGCCGCGCTGGATAATGTGCCAGGGAATGCCGGCCAGACTCAAGCGTGCGCGACGGGGCATGACAGGGCAGGATAAGCAATCACGCCGCTCAGGTTAGCAGAAAACCGTGGTCTGTCCCCAATTCCGAGCGGTCGACCGTCAGCTGGATTTCAGGACAAAGGATACGCTTCGGCAGCGACCAGCAACCTTCATTGCTAAGCGGCGGTTTAGGCGGGTTGTCCGCGAAATCCGTGCGAGTAATCTTCGCTTTTAGTACTGGATATATCTCTTGATATGTATCATTTGTTGGTACATACTTTAGATATCTACCCAAATTCGGAGGCCATAATGACAAACACCGCAAAAATCTTTATCACCGGTCGCAGCCAGGCAGTTCGCTTGCCGATGGAATACCGTTTCGAGGGCAGCGAGGTTTACATTCGGCGCGACCCGGCGACCGGCGATGTGGTGCTCTCGCGCCGGCCGGCGTCCTGGGACGGCTTTTTTGCCCTCGACGCGACAACGGAGGTTCCCGACGATTTCATGAGCGAGGCGGATCGTAATCAGGGCGTGCACGATCGCGATCCGTTCGCGGACGAGGCCGCATGATCTATATGCTCGATACCAACATCGCCAGTCACGTGATCAAGGGTGATGTCCCGATGGTGCGCGAACGCCTGGCGGCCGTGCCCATGCCTGACGTTGCGGTGTCGGTGGTCACGCAAGCCGAGTTGCACTATGGCGTGGCCAAGCGTGGTTACCCAGAGGGTCTGGCCACACGCGTTCGCGAGTTTTTAGTTCGGGTGGCAGTATTGCCTTGGACGCCGGACGTAGCTCGCGTCTACGGCGACCTTCGGGCATCCTACGAAGCCGCCGGTGTCACGCTGGCGCCGCTGGATATGATGATCGCCGCACATGCCAAGGCGACCGGCGCGATCTTGGTCACGCGGGATCGAGTTTTCGGCTTGGTTCCGGACAGTTTGAGCTTGGAAGATTGGACCAAGGCATGAATGTTACTACGACGCTCTGACAAGAAGGATGAGACAAGGCGACATCGCCTGGGGTTGCTGCCCTAGGCGATGCCTCACCACAACCCACTAAGCCGCGGAAGAAACGCTCGTCGCCACGTTATCGTGCGCGCGCCGAGTAGACAGGGAGGGCGCGCCATGGAACGCGGTGGCAACGATTCCCCGGGATTCAGCCGGTCTTCTTGCACTTTCGTAACAATTACCCATCTGGACCCAATCGTGAGGAGGCACATGTAGCGCGCTTTCCTTTGCGGCTGTTACCGTACCCGAAAAAAAATACATCAGAAAAAATAAAGAGATTTTCATCGTGATGCTCCCTAGTTAACGGCTACTAGCCAGCCAACCCGGCAATCGCACACTCGGATGCGTTCAACTGCTGTTTCTAGATTAAATTATTCATGCAGATCGTTGAAAAATAAAAATTTAGCGGTGTTATACTTTTTCCTCGTATCTACGAGTGACACCTAATAAGCTCCGATGAGAGTTTCTGGATCAGCGCTGCTACCCTGGTTTTTCGCCGTTGGCCTGCTGGCCGGATGCGGGGTCGCGCCCATCGCGCCATCGCCCACCCACATTCAAGCAGCAATGCCGCGTACCGGGACGATTCCGCCAACTGTGAATCAAGTCATGGCGCCGCCGCCCCCCAGGCCGGGGCCAAAGGCGGAGAAATACACCGTGGTGGTTAACAACGTGAAGGTTCAGGAGTTATTATTCGCCCTCGCGCGGGACGCCAAGGTCAACGTCGATATCCATCCCGGCATCGAAGGCGTGGTGACCTTAAATGCCATCGACCAGACCTTACCGCAAATACTCGGTCGAATCTCGAAGCAAGTCGATATGCGTTACGAACTCGATGGGCGAACCCTGGTGGTTCTGCGCGATGCGCCGTTCCTGCGCAACTACAAAATCGATTACGTTAATTTAGCCCGAGACACCACCTCGCAAGTCGCGATCTCCACCCAGATCGCCACCACAGGCACGGTGAAGGAGGGTGGCGAAGGCGGCAACAATTCCACGACGAACCTCACAAACACGTCGAAGAATCGCTTCTGGGAAACCTTGGTCCAGAACGTGAAGGACATGCTGAAGGAAACCGACAAAGTCCTGCCGGTGGGCAGCAGCGATCTCGTCACCGAGCGTCGATTGCAGCAATCCTCCACCGGCGCCGCGGCGGGAACCGGAGGCAAGAGAACCACCAAAGGCAATGAGCCCTTCGGCGGTATCTACGAGCCCAAGCGGGATGGTGAAATCGAGGGCGAGGAAATCACCACCACGCGGCGTGTGACCTATCGCGAAGCCGCATCCGTAATCGCCAACCCCGAGGCCGGCGTCATCAGCGTGCGCGCAACCTCGCGGCAGCACGAGAAGGTGCGGGAGTTTGTCGATGCAGTCGTCGGCTCGGCGCGACGTCAGGTGTTGATCGAGGCCACGGTGGTGGAAGTGTTGCTGAACGAAAACTATCAGGCCGGCGTCGATTGGAGCCGCATCGCCAACGGTGCTAACGGTGTCACTTTCAACCAGAATTTATCGGCAGGCCGGCTGGGTCAAGCGCCGAATTTCTTCATTGGCTACGCCAACGCCGCCGCACGCTTTGCCGGCAACGTGGCCGCGTCGATCCGGTTACTGGATTCATTCGGCGCCACGCGCGTGCTGTCGAGTCCGAAGTTGATGGTGTTGAACAATCAAACCGCCATGCTGAAAGTGGTCGACAACGTGGTGTATTTCAGCATTTCCGCGTCGACCACCGCGACGACACAGGGCGTCTCCGAAAAAATATTTACGACGACGGCCCATTCCGTCCCGGTGGGTTTTGTCATGAGCGTGCAACCTCAGATCAGTGATAACGACAGTGTTCTCATCAACGTGCGACCGACCATTTCCCGGATCACCAGTTTTGTGAACGATCCGAATCCCGATCTGGCGAATGCCAGAGTGGTCAGCCGCGTGCCGCAAATCCAAACCCGCGAGATGGAGTCCGTGCTGAAAGTCTCCAACGGCCAGATC
>JAYTGZ010000059.1:0-5544 GCA_043733025.1 Pseudomonadota bacterium
TTGTGATCGAGCTCGATCGGCATGGGTTTGTCGCTGCCACCGTATAAAATACCAGGGACGCGACCGGCGATACGCAGGCGGCGGCTCGCACCCGTGCCCTGTGTCGTCCGGGCTGTTGCTGTGAATTCTATTTTCATTGCTTGCTCCAAGTATGAGCCAACCGCGACCAGTTGACCCGTTGTAATTGGCTAGTTTTCACTAGCCACCATAAACTTATTCGACGAACAGCGAACTCACCGAATCGCCTTCACTGATGCGGCGTATGGTTTCAGCGAGCAGCGGCGCGACCGTCAGGGGCCGAATGCGCTTACATGCCTTCGCCGCCTCGCTGAGGGGGATCGTATCCGTCACCACCAGTTCGTCAAGCACGGAGTTGCTGATGCGCTCGATCGCGCGGCCCGACAAAACGGGATGAACGCAATAGGATAAAACTTGCTTCGCGCCCTGCTCTTTAAGCGCGTGGGCCGCTTCACATAAAGTGTTCGCGGTGTCGACCAGGTCATCGACGATCACACAGGTGCGGTCTTTGACGTCGCCGATCACGTTCATTACTTGCGAAACGTTTGGCTTCGGACGGCGCTTGTCGATGATGACTAGCTCGGCATCGTCCAGGCGCTTGGCGATCGCGCGGGCGCGCACCACACCGCCCACGTCCGGCGACACGATCACCGTGTCCGCGTAGTTGTGCTTCCAAATGTCTTCCAGCAATACCGGCGTACCGTAGATGTTATCCACGGGAATATCGAAGAAGCCTTGAATCTGATCGGAGTGCAAATCCATCGTCATGACCCGATCGGTGCCGACACTACTAAGCATATTCGCGACCATTTTCGCGGTAATCGGCACCCGCGACGAACGCAGCCGCCGATCCTGCCGCGCGTAGCCGAAATACGGAATAGCGGCGGTAATGCGGCCTGCGGACGCGCGCTTCAGCGCATCAACCATGACCAGCAGTTCCATCAAATTATCGTTCGATGGGTTGCAAGTGGATTGCAGTACGAAAACGTCTTTGCCGCGCACGTTCTCGAGGATCTCCACCATGATCTCACCATCGCTGAAACGGCCCACGGTGGCGCGGCCCAGGGGCAAATTGAGATGGCGCGCGACGGCAGCCGCGAGGACCGGATTCGCGTTGCCGGTAAAGACCATTAAGTTTTCGAACGCCATAAAATTAGGGGCTGGGGTTAGGAACTAGCTGGGGTCAATTAATCGGTGAACATAAAAACACTAGTTGCGGTCTTCAGGCTAGCCGCTAGAGTCTAGCTCCTAAATTGTGGCTGGGGAGGTAGGGATCGAACCTACGAATGCCGGAATCAAAATCCGGTGCCTTACCACTTGGCGACTCCCCAAACTCTATAAGCCGGCGAGGGGATGAATGGACCATCCCTCGGCTACAAATCCTTGCATCGTCTCCGGCATGGCATCTAGCACCTCTTGCGCGCTGCCCTCGTCCGGGAATGCGGCGAATACCGCACCACCGGAGCCCGTCATCCGGGCCGGAGCGTGGTTTCCAAGCCATTGTAAATAATAACCAATTTCAGGAAAACGACGTTTCGCCGCCGACTCCAAGTCGTTCCGGAGAGTGGCTAGCGAAAAGTCTTGTATTTTGATGGGAATCGAATCCCGTGTCAATTCGGGGTCGGCGAAGATCTCCTTGGTCGGGACGTGAACCGGCGGCGTGAGCACGACGTACCAGGCTTTGGGCACATCGACGGCGGTGAGTTCTTCCCCGACCCCTTCGGCGAATGCCGAGCGGCCGAAAATAAACACCGGCACGTCGGCGCCTAGCGCCAGCGCGATCTCGCGCAACTCGTCGCGGCTCAAATCGAGCTGCCAGAGCCGATTGAGCACGATGAGGGTAGTCGCCGCGTCGGAACTGCCGCCCCCCAGCCCGGCGCCCCAGGGCAGATGTTTTTCCAACGAGATGGATACGCCGGAGAGGCAGCCTGTTTTCTCTTGCAGCAACCGCGCCGCGCGCACGCACAGATCAACATCGACCGCAATACTAACCGGACCCTCGACGCGCGTGATCTGGCCATCAGCCCGCGCGGCGAAGCTCAAATAATCGCAACGATCGATGAAGGTGAAAGCGGTTTGCAGTAAGTGATAGCCATCGTCGCGCCGCCCAACTACATGCAAGAACAAATTCAGCTTGGCCGGCGCGGGATAGCGAACTATCAAGGCTTGCCGAGGAGGGGGACGATGGAATCCACCACTAAACGGATGGTGAAGTCAGCGCGCTTCATGACGATGCGATAAGGCAATTCGATATTGGCCAGCGGCCGATAGTCGGCGTACTGAATGTCCCAATCTTGCTGCTTGAGATGCATTAAGCGATTGTTGGGACCGCGCTCCTCCTCGGCTTGTCCCTCGGGGGAGACACGGCCCAGCACCCAATACTGCATGCCGTTGAGCGGAAAGCTCCAACCCATCACCTGCTGCATGAGTTTGTCGGCATCAGCAGCCTGGTAAGTTTGGTCGTTGTTGGTGGTTAGCTTCGCGCCCTGCTCGTTTTGCACGATCTTGGCGACCGTGGTGCCGATGGGCGAATAGACGGTGATCTCGTGATCCGGGGCAGCATGCAGCCAGCGCAGGCTACCGCTGTGGCCTTCATTTCCCTGCTTGATGCCGAGCCGGGCCGACAGCTTCAACGCTTTGATGTCGACCGCTTCGCCCGGTGTCACTACCGGCGCTTTGCCGTCGCGACGGGATTCAAAGCTCGCGCAACCGGCCATCGCCAGCGCGACCAATAGCGCGCAGCCGATGCGCCTCGCCACAGTATGCAACACCGGAATCGCTTACGGTCTTAAGCGCTTGACGACTGCGTTCAACGCCTCATTTTCCGGATGATCTTTAATCGCGGTCTGCCACACCTGGCTGGCTTCGCTGCGTTTGCCGTTCGTCCACATGACCTCACCCAAATGGGCCGCGATTTCGGGATCGGGGCGCAGATCGAATGCGCGCTGCAAAGTCGCAACGCTCTCATCCAATTTGCCAAGCTTGAACTGCACCCAGCCAAGACTATCGACAATGAATGGATCGTCGGGCGTGATCTCCAGCGCCTTCTTGATCAATTCGTGCGCCTCGTCAAAGCGGTTGGTGCGATCCGCAAGGGTGTAGCCGAGCGCGTTGTAGGCGTGGGCGTGATCGGGTTTGAGCGTGATGAGCTTGCGTAAGTCCGCTTCCAGCACGTCGAGGCGGTCGACCTTCTCCGCTGCCATTGCACGGTCGTAAAGAAGATCGAGGTTATCGGGATGCTCCTTTAAGCCCCCATCCAGCGTATCGAACGAGTCCTTGTAAGCCTTGCCCTCGCGCAGCAAACCGGCGTGGGCCATGATGATCTGCACTTTTTGTGCGGAGGAGTCGGTCTTGATGTTACGCAGGTATTCGCGCGCATCGTTTAGCTTATTCTGTCGCGCCATCAGGCTGGCGATTTTGATCTGCGCTGGGAAATACTGTTCGCCTTCAGTGATGCTCTTGTACCATTGGTTCGCTTTGTCGTAGTGTTTGCGTTCCTCGCTAAGCTGGCCGAGAGAAAACCGTACCGCGTTCGGGTTTTTCGGATTGAGTTTAAGCGCTTGGGTAAGATAATTCTCCGCGCCGTCAAAATCTTGCAGTTGCATGGCGAGCAAGCCCACGGTCACGATCATGTCCGGATTGTCGGACGAGGATTTCACCAGCGCGCTGAACTGCTCCCGCGCGGCGGGGAAATCTTTCTGGCTCGCCAACAGGCGAGCATAACTCAAACGCACTTCGTTCGAGGCGGGATATCGACCGAGGAAGTCTTCGTAATATTTCTTGGCATCGGGCTTATTCGTTTGCCACAGGATTTGCCCTTGCAATAGAGCGCCTATTTCCCAGCCCGGCTTCAATTCGTTCGCCTGCTTGATTTCGCTGAGGGCGGCGTCGGTCTGTTTCGCGCTCAACGCGGCTTGCGCCACGGCGAAGCGCGCCTCGGCTAATTTCGGAAACGGTTCGGCGAGCTGTTTTGCCATTTCCAAGGCGGCGCCCTTGTCTTTCTGCCGCGCCAGCAAGTTGTTGAGCTCCATAAAACTCTGGCGTACTTGCGGGTCTTCGCCGGCGAGCATCTTCTGCGCGTAGGGCTTGGCCTGATCCAGTTTGCCCTCGTTCATCAACACGGACACGATGATCTGCCGCGCTTGTTGCGATTGCGGATCGATCTCGGACCAGAGCTTGGCCGCTTCCAGGGCTTCGCGCGGTTGGCGCGCATAAACGGCGATCTCGGTAGCGCGCTGGGCGATGCGCGGGTCCTTGGTGGACTTGGCGACATCGAAGTAAGTGGCCATGGCGACGTTAAAACGGCCACGCTGGGCAGCGATCTCGGCGAGCAGCAACTGATAAACGATCTTGGCCGTGAGCTCCTGGGCCGGCAGGGCCGCCTGCGGCAGTCCGGGCGCCGGCGTGCGCTCCGGCGCCGCCTCATCCAGGGATACGAGTTGGGTTCCCGTCCCGTTGTCGGCAGTGATAATACGGGGCGGGGCAGCACATGCGGTCAGCGCCGTGAGCGAAAGAGCAATAAACAGTATTTTTTTCATGGTCAGCCGATTAACATGGAGTGAAATGTGAAAGTTATGACTTTCGCGCAGACGGTAAGTTCGTCAACTTACTTAATGGAGCTTAGTTTAGGTATATTTGCCATCCCGCACAAGCGATCAATCCCTTAGCCACTTTACCGATGCCGGAACTACCCGAAGTTGAGACGACCAGGCTGGGGCTCCTGCCTCACCTAAAACACGCGTTGGTCCGCGACCTAGTGGTTCGCGACCCCCGCTTGCGCTGGCCCATCCCGAGCACCCTGGCCGCCGAGTTGCGCGGCGCGCGCATACTCGATCTCAGCCGTCGCGCAAAATATCTGTTGATCGGCTGCGACCGCGGACACTTGATCGCACACTTGGGCATGTCCGGCAGCTTGCGGCTGGTATCGAGCGATACGGCCATCGGCAAACACGATCACTACGATCTGGTATTGGCGAGTGATCGCATCGTCCGCTTCACCGATCCGCGCCGCTTCGGTTCGTTGCATTGGACTAGCGACCCGCCGGAACAACATGCCCTACTCGCCAACCTAGGTGTGGAGCCGCTCTCGGCGGCATTCGACGGCGAGTGGCTATATCAGGCCAGTCGCGGCCGCAGTGCAAGCATCAAACAGTTTTTGATGGATCAACACCAGGTGGCCGGTGTAGGAAATATTTATGCCAATGAATCCCTATTCCGCGCCGGCGTGCATCCCCATATCCCCGCCCGCCGCGTCGGCCCCGAACGTTGCGAACGCATCGTTTCGGCGATCAAACATACGCTCGATCTCGCGCTCAAAGCCGGCGGCAGCACGCTGCGCGACTTCGTCAACAGCGATGGTGAACCCGGCTCTTTTCAACTCAGTTACCGTGTCTACAATCGCGCAGGCAAGCCCTGCTATCGATGCCACGGCGCCATCAAGATGACGCGCCAAGGACAACGGGGAACGTTCTATTGCCCGTCTTGTCAACGTTAAGTGCGCGCAATTTTCCAGCCCACGGAGTTGTT
>JAYTGZ010000060.1:0-10033 GCA_043733025.1 Pseudomonadota bacterium
CATATGGCGAATATCGACGTTGGAGCGTAATCGCGGCATGCGTCCGGGAAAGATCGTGCAGCCGCCGCTCACCCAACTCGCGAAAATTTCCGCCAAACACAATCAGGCGCCGTCCGCGAATTCGCAGCATCCAGGCGAACTAGCTCGCTACATTGGCATGATCAAGGAGCACCAACTGATCGGGTTGCAAAAAGCCCTGGATCAATAGGCCGTGGAAACGTCCTTGCCCATGGAAGCAGAAGTCGAATGTTATAATTTAACGTTAACAATACAAGGTTTTTCGGCCCGTTGCCATGGCGGTTTCACAACACATTTACACCTTGGGCATCAACCACCAAAGTGCGCCGGTCGCCATACGGGAACGTATGGCTTTCCCGCCAGAATCGCTCACGCCCGCGCTGCGCGAACTGGTGCAGTTACCCGGCGTGTCCGAGGGGGCGATCCTTTCCACCTGCAACCGCACTGAAATCTATTGCCACGCCAGCAATCCTGACACCATTTTGGGCTGGCTGACGCGCTATCACGCGCTGGAAGCCCATCACGTCGAGCCCTATCTGTATCAGCACGCCGATGGCACGGCAGTGAAGCATGCGTTTCGCGTGGCCTCGGGGCTGGATTCCATGGTCATAGGCGAGCCGCAGATTTTGGGCCAGGTGAAAGAGGCGGTGCGCGCGGCACGGGACTCGGGCACGCTCGGATTGTTGCTCGACAAGCTTTTCCAGACCACGTTCTCCGTTGCCAAAGAAGTCCGCAGCACCACGCAGATCGGCGCAAACTCCGTGTCCATGGCCGCCGCGGCGCTGAAGCTCGCCAACCGCATTTTCGGCAACATTAAAGACCAGCGGGTGTTGTTCATTGGCGCCGGCGAGATGATCGAGCTGGTGGCGACTCACTTCGCGGCGCAGATGCCGAAGCACTTGACTGTCGCGAACCGCACCCTGGAACGCGCCAAACATTTAGCCGGTAAATTCCACGGTACGGCGATCACGCTAGGCGAGTTGCCCGATCATATCGCGATTCACGACATCATCATCACCTCGACGGCGAGCACTTTACCCATACTAGGCAAAGGTCTGATTGAGCGCGCCATCAAGCAGCGCAAACATCGCCCCATGTTCATGGTGGATCTCGCCGTGCCCCGCGACGTCGAGCCCGAGGTCGCCGACTTGCGTGACGTGTTCCTCTACACCGTCGACGATCTTGGCGTGGTGGTTCAAGAAGGGCTGGGTAAGCGCGAATCGGCGGTGGCGGCGGCGGACTCCATCATCGACAACCGCGTCACGGAATTCGCCCAGTGGCTGGAGGCACGCGCCTCGGTGCCGACCATCCGCCAATTGCGCGAGCGCGCCGAGCAGTATCGCGTGACGGAGTTGGAGCGGGCGCAGCGCTTGCTCGCGAAAGGGGAAAATCCCGAGCAAGTGCTCGAAGCGTTGAGTCGCGGCCTGACGAATAAGTTCATGCATCATCCCACCCGCGCGCTGCAAGATGTCGACACTAACGAGCGCGCCGGGCTGATTCGCCTCCTCAATCAGCTTTTCCGAAGCGCCGATCAAGAATGAAAGCATCGATAAAACAAAAGCTCCTGTCCCTCAAGGACAGGCTGGCGGAACTCGACAAACAATTATCGAGCGAGACCGCCACGGCGAGTATGGATAACTACCGCAAACTGACCAAGGAACACGCGGAGATATCGCCCGTGGTCGCGCTGTTTCAGGATTTCCAACATTCCGAGGGTGACATCGCTGCCGCGCAGGAAATGTCGAGCGATCCGGAGATGCGCGACTATGCCGAAGCGGAAATAAAAAGTGGCAAGGAAAAACTCACCGCGCTGGAAAAACAGTTGCAGACCTTGCTGCTGCCGAAGGATCGGAATGACGAGCGCAACATCTTTCTCGAGGTTCGCGCCGGCACCGGCGGTGACGAGAGCGCACTCTTCGCCGGCGACATGTTCCGCATGTACACGCGCTTTGCCGAACGCAATCGCTGGCAAGTGGAAATCATTTCCGAGAGCCACGGCGAGGTTGGCGGCTACAAAGAAATCATCGCCAAGATCATCGGCCAGGGCGCCTATTCGAAACTGAAATTCGAATCCGGCGGCCACCGGGTTCAACGCGTGCCCGACACGGAAACTCAGGGGCGTATCCATACGTCCGCATGTACCGTCGCCATACTGCCGGAAGTAGACGAAGTCAGCGAAGTGGTCATTAATCCGTCGGAGATACGCATCGACACTTTCCGCGCCAGCGGCGCCGGCGGCCAGCACATCAACAAGACCGACTCCGCCGTTCGCATCACGCACCTGCCGACGGGCATCGTGGTCGAGTGCCAAGACGATCGCTCGCAACACAAGAACAAAGCGCAAGCGATGTCCGTGCTTGCGGCGCGCATCAAGGACAAGCAAGAACGCGAACAGCATGCGAAACAAGCCGCCGAACGTAAGTCGCTGATCGGCTCCGGCGATCGTTCCGAGCGTATCCGCACCTACAATTTCCCCCAAGGCCGGGTCACCGATCACCGTATCAACCTCACGCTATACAAAATCGATTTCATCATGGACGGCGATATGTCCGAAATCACCTCGGCACTGATGGCGGAATATCAGGCGGAACAGTTGGCGGCGCTGGGGCATGCGAATTGACGCCGCCTAGTGCAACGCTAGGCGTCCAACGCACCAATACCGTCATTCCCGCGGAGGCGGGAATCCAGTCTCGTAGCCCAAACGATGTCGCGTGTCTTAGTATCGCCAACGCGCTACGACTGGCACGGCACGACATAGACGCCGTCGACGCACGTGTGCTGCTGCAACACGCGCTACAAACCAATCGAGCCCACCTCGCCGCCCATCCTGAGCAAGCCTTGAGCCAAGCGGAGCAGGAGCAATTTTGCGCCCGCGTCGAGCGCAGAAAAAACGGCGAGCCGGTCGCTTACATCGTCGGGGAACGGGAATTTTTTGGCCTCGGATTCAAGGTCACACCCGCTGTTTTGATTCCGCGCCCGGCAACGGAGTTGCTCGTAGAACAAGCACTGAAGCGGCTTCCGGAGCATCAGCCTGCACGAGTATTGGATCTTGGGACGGGTAGCGGCGCCATTGCCATCGCGCTCGCGAAGCATCGCCCCTTCGCCCGCGTGGCCGCCATCGATATGGAAGCGGACGCATTGGAAATCGCGATCTATAACGCGCGACGCCTATTAGGCGACCAAGCATCATCCGTCGAATTTGGGTTGAGCGATTGGTTCAGCGCGGTCACGGACGAACCATTCGACATGATCGTTTCCAATCCGCCCTACGTCGCCGACGACGATCCCCATCTCGCCCAAGGTGATTTGCGTTTCGAGCCGCGTAAGGCGCTGGCCGCGGGGCCGCGTGGATTGTCGGCCTTGCAGCATATTGCCCGGAACGCCGCACCCCGCTTGGCTCCTGGCGGATGGTTATTGTTGGAACACGGTTATGATCAACGCGAGGCGTGCATCGAGTTGATGGTTATAGCTGGGTTCGTGAACGTCACCACTCACCGTGATCTCGCCGGGATCGATCGCGTCACGTCAGGGCAACGTTAATAAGCTCAGAACGAAAAAAAAGCGGCCACGAGTGGCCGCTTCGAATGGTTTTTAGGCTGTTATTATTATTGTTGTCGATTAGATTGCTTTGCGGCGGCGTGCAAAACCCATTCCGGCAAAACCGGCGCCAAACAGTGCGAGCGATAGCGGCTCGGGTACTTCACTCAGCCGCATAAGTTTTTTAGTTGTCATCAATGTGCCTTGTTTTTAATGAATCGAACCCGCACTCAACAGAACGCAAATACAATGCCAGGCAATTAATATGGTATAAAAAATAATATGTTATGGTTTTTGCATAGACAATAAAACCGGGTTGTCAACTGTAAGAAATTTCGACACATGCGGCCGGTCGAATGGCCCTTAAGTGGACCGCGATCGCGGCGTCCAACCTAGGTGATGGGCGCCCCCAATTAGGCGTAAAATAGGGGCTAATTTTTTTTAAGGAATCGTTATGAACGCACAAGACCTCATCCGCCAACAAGTCACCAGCCATCCCGTGGTGTTGTACATGAAGGGCACGGCCGATTTTCCGCAGTGCGGTTTTTCCGCCAATGCCGTGCGCATTCTCAACACCTGTGGTGTAAGTAATATATTCACCGTTAATGTGTTGGAAGACCCCGAGATTCGTCAGGGCATCAAAGAATTTTCGAGTTGGCCGACGATTCCACAGCTTTACGTGAACGGCGAATTCATCGGCGGGTCAGACATCCTGACCGAGATGTTTCAAAACGGTGAGTTAAAAACGGCGCTCGACGCCGCCCAGGTGACGGCTTAGTAAAAAATCTCTGCTGTCATCCCCGCGGAGGCGGGGGATCCGTTTTTCGCCATAGTGCTTAGATTCCCGCGTTCGCGGCAATGACAGAACAAAAAAATGGGCCCGATGCGCGGCCCGTTTTTATTCTTGCGACCGCTATTGTGCTCGTATCCTTCCTTGCTCTAGATGTAAGCGTCGTACGTGGGGCAGGTTGATGATTTCGTGATCGTGGCAGGCGACTACCACGCAGTTATTCTCCCCCACGGCTTGGTCGATGAGTTCGATCACGCGGTCGCGGGAAGCGTGATCCAGATTCGCCGTCGGCTCGTCGAACAACATCACCGGCGCTTGCAGCACCCATGCGCGCGCCAGCGCCACGCGCTGCTTTTCGCCGCCGGACAAACGCTGCGGCGGCGTGTCGCGGAATTCGCCGAGTTTCGCCCATTCGATCGCGGCGTCGACACGGCGCTTGATCTCGCCGGTGGCGATGCCGCGCAATTTCAACCCATAAGCGATGTTTGCCGTGACGCTGGTGTCGAAGAGATACGGGTGCTGATGGACGTAAACCACGTCACGCCGTAGCTCGGCGAGATAGTCCGCGCCGACGGCCTGGCCTTGGTACCGGATCGCGCCGAACTGCGCGGGCTCCAACCCCGCCAGGGCTTTCAACAATGTCGTCTTTCCCGAGCCATTGTCGCCGGTGAGGACATAGCTCGTGCCGCGGTCGAGTTCCAACTTGGGAATGCGGAATAGATTCCGTGAGTCGAAATTTTTCTCCAACCCTTCGAAGGAAAGTAGCGTCGTCATTTCGTTCCCCCGCGACCTTGCAGCGAGGACAGGACGATGTTCACGCCCAGCGCCAATACGAGTAATACGGCGCCGAGCGCGATGCCTTGTGCGAACTCACCCTTGCTGGTTTCCAGCGCGATCGCCGTGGGGATGTTGCGCGTCACGCCGGCGATGTTACCACCCACCATCATGGCGCAGCCCACTTCGGAAATGACGCGGCCGAAGCCGTTGAGCACGCTGGCCGTCACTCCGAAGCGCACTTCGCGCAACAACGTCAACGCCGCCTGCCAGCGGCTCGCGCCCAGGCTGAGCGCCGTTTCGCGGATACGCGGGTCCGCGCCCTGCACGGCCGCCAAGGTAAAAGCCGCGAGCACGGGAAACGCGATCAGCGCTTGGCCGATGATCATGGCATCTTGTGTGAACAACAAGTGAAAGTTGCCGAGCGGGCCACGCCGCGTGAATAGCAAATAGAGTACCAGACCGACCACGACTGTCGGAAACGACAACATGCTTTGCAACAACACGATCAAAGGACGGCGGCCGCGAAAGCGCCCGGTGGCAAGCACATAGCCCGACCAAATTGCAAACGGCGTGGCGATCAGCAACGCGATGAGCGAGACGCGCAGCGAAATGAATATCGTCCGCCATAGTTCCGCATCGCCGCTGAACAACAAGCCGAACGCGGCGCTGGTCGCGTCCCAAATAGTACCGTCACTCATTGCGAGCCGCCATTAGCCCGCACTTGATGCGGGCGCAGCAATCGTGCTGTAAATACGACCGAATTGATTCTTGAAACGCCCGGCCCTCATGGCCTTAGGCCACCCCGTCCCCAGCCCTTCGCCCAGAGAGAGAAGGGAGTCAATCACCTCCCCCGCGGCGAGAGGGATTAAGGGCGAGGGGAAGCGGGAAATGTTCCAAGGGCAGTTAATGCTGACGACGGTATTAATTCGGGAGCTTGGCATTCGGAAAGAAAAGCTGCTGAGCGTCAACGCGAAAGCCGGCAATGTGTGCCTGACCGTCTTTCGACGTTATCCAATCGACGAATCGCTGCGCGCCCGCCGCGTTCACCCCCGGATATTTCTTGGGGTTCACCGCCATCACGGCGTACTGATTCGGAATCTTCGGTTCACTCGTAACCAATAATTGCAAGTCGAGGGATTTTTTGTGGTTCAGAAACGTAGCACGGTCCGTTATCGCATAGGCGCCGCGTTCGTGGGCGATACGTAGCACTTCCGCCATGCCGGCGCCGGCACGCATGTACCAATTTCCTTCGGGCAGCAATTTGGCATCGAGCCAGATTTTTTGCTCTGCCCGGTGAGTACCCGATTCATCGCCTCGAGAAACAAATAGGTAACGCCCTTGCAGAATTTTTTGGAATGCCATCCGCGGATTGGTTAGGCCGCGAATCTTCGCCGGATCGCCGCCCGGTCCGACGATGATGAAATCGTTGTACATCACTTCAAAGCGTGCGATGCCGAAACCGTCGGCGATGAATTTCTCCTCGTCGCTTTTGCTGTGACTTAATATCACATCGATATCGCCGTTACGCCCGAATTTCAACACTTGCCCCGTGCCGCCCAAGGTGACGCGAACTTTATCGCCCGTTTTTTTTTCATAGGCTGGGATGAGCCAGGCCAGCAATCCGGAATCTTCCGTCGTTGTGGTCGTGCCGAGTTTCACTTCGTCCGCCTGCGCGCCTAGGGCCGCGAAGAGAAAAAACGCGACCAGGGAAAAGAGTCGTATGAAAAGCATGTTAAGCCTCCTACCAAAAGGCACGATTCTAACCGATTGTTATATTCTTAGAAACATAACGCTCAACCATACAATCGGTCGACCGCGCGAGCAGAATGAGCATTGCCTGGGACGCCGCAAGGATACGGGTGGGCGGCTGGCCAAGGGCCACCTCGGGCCATTGCCTCTGAAGCCATGCGATCGGCGGATTTTTTTCCTTGCAGCGGAATTATTTCAGTAAGGGCACGCCAGGAGCCGCATGGATACTGGCTCCCAGGGCATGCCTTGCCGTGAGGCAAGCTGGAGGGGCTGGCCTAGGGCCATGTGGCTCGTGGCAAGGCACCGGGTAGAAGGGTGGATCAAGGCACGAAGCACTAAATCCACCATGGGCCGTTTGGTGGATCCGCTTCGCTTGATCCACCCGACCATCGACTGCTGATTTAATTAAGCGCTGCGAGCACCCCAGCCGCAATGCGTCGCGGCCGCTCGCCGATGCCATATACATTCGCATCCGGCTCGCGCGGATCGATCTCGACGATTTTTGCGCCTTGAGGAACCTCGACACCGGTGTGGGTCAAGCCGCGTAAGCGGCCGGAGAGGGGCGCCAGTATTGGCGTTCCGGCGAGTGTCGCGATGGCTTGTCCGGCATGCACATATTCGCCGATGGCGCATTGGGTTTCGAGCACGCCTGCCTGTGGCGCATAAACGTAACGCTCGCGGCCGTGGCCGCCGAGGGGTTGCGGCTCGCCGCGCAACGGTAACGACGCGCCCTGCGTGATGACGTGCCCCGCCGCTTCCCAACTGGTTTCGATGACGACGTCCGTCATGTCGCCGGCGACGAAGTTCGGGCCGAGGCCGATGGTGAGTAATGCCGTGCCGCGGAAGGATTCGGGCGGCGAACGTTTTTTCATGCGCGCGTCGATCACGACATCGGGATGAACGGCGTCGACGACTTCGCGCCAATCGCTCGTCAAAGCGGGAATCGCGCGGGCGCAAGCGAGCATGGATTGCAGATGAACGCCGAGCGAGGAGCGTTTCGCGATGACGTGTTCCAACTCCGCTTTACCGTCGAAGAAGGCATCGGTGAATGCCATCCCGCGCCGCGTGTAGGCGGGCGCGGGGCCGTCTTGCAGGATTACTTTTTGATGCTCGGCGAATAAGGCGTGGGCAACGGCGGAGCCGACATCGCCTGAGCCGCGCACGAGGACTAGCGCCATCCAATTCTCCTCATGTCATCCTGAGCAGCGCGAAGGATCTGTTTTTGATCTCTCCGGGGGCATAGTCAAAAGCAGATTCTTCGTCGCGTTGCTTCTCAGAATGACAGTTTTCATCTAACTCACCGTTGCCACAAGCCGCGCCACGCCTAGCTTCTGGGCATAACGCTCTTCCATTTCGCGGCGGAATTGGATCGCAGCCGAGGCGCCGTCGAACGCCACGTCGGTCCACGTCACCGGCGCGCCCATGGCTACCGGAAGCACCAGCTTTAGATGGTGGGCGAGGCCGATGGGTAATCCGCCCAAGCGCAACGAATCTGCCGCGGGCATCAACTTGCCCCACACCGTGAATCCACCTTCGCCATCCAACATTTCGCCCGATTTTAGATCGCGCTTGGCTGTTGCGACAACGTCGCCGATGAAGCCCTGCGCTTGGCCGGTGGGTTCTTTGCGGATCGCCGCGTGAGCTACGCTCAAGCCCAGTTCCAAGCCGATCAAATGGAATGGTTTATACATCGAGGAATATTCACCGGAATCGTCCGTGACCAAGCCATATTCCTTGAAACAGCGGCGCACGTAGTCGCTGCCCGCCGCGAAGGTGACGTACACGCCCCAGCGCAGATCGCGCTCGATCTTGCTGCCGTCGCGATTCATGCTGGAGATGACTTCGACTTGGCCCGCGTGATGCAACTGGCCGCCTGCCGATTGCGGCTTCAGAAAATGCGCCAAGTCATCGACGCCGCACGCGGGGAATTTGAGTCCATCCGGCGCGGGTGTGAGACCCGTCGCATTCGCCACGGCGGCCATCTCAATGCCGGATTTCGTGCCGTCCAAGAACGAATTGAACATCTGCGCGTTCATGCCGCCCTTCGCCGCGTCATCGGGCGATAAGCCGTAGTGTTGCCACACCGTATCCGGCGTAGAGGCGTGGTAGCCCGGCAAATATTTCGTGCCTTTGCCGGCGGCGACCACATCGAAGCCTGCACCGCGTGCCCATTCCACCTGCTCGCAAATCAATGCCGGCTGATCGCCGTAGGCCAGCGAATAAACAATGCCCGCCGAACGGGCTCTCTCCGCCAGCAATGGGCCGGCCAGGGCGTCCGCCTCGACATTCACCATCACCATGTGCTTGCCATATTTGCAGCACTGCAGCACGTGATGAATGCCAAGCGCTGGATTGCCGGTGGCGTCGATCACGACTTCGATCTCGTCCGCGGCGATGAGCGCGTCGGCGGCATCGAGCAAATAGGTCGTGCCTTTGGATTTGGCCTGTGCGAAAGATTTCGCCGTCAAGCGATCCTCGCTCCAGCCGGTGCGCAGCAGCGATTCTTTCGCCCGCGCGGGCGAAAGATCCGCCACGGCAACCAAATGCATGCCGACCGTTCGCCGCGCTTGCGACAGATACATGGAACCAAACTTGCCCGCGCCGATGAGGCCCACGCGGATGGGGTTGCCCGCGGCAGCGCGGGCTTCGAGGGAACGTAGTAGATACATGGCTTAGCTCGCGAATGGGATGCCCGAATTATAAGCTTTGCGGCACGCGACTAGGAGCGGAATCTGGTTTGATGGATTAGAACTATCGACCTACTCCGGTTTGATGATGGTTCGTTTCTGCCGAACCACGATTTTTGGCGCGGCTCTCGGCTCGGGCCGGGCGGTGACCGGCTCCTCGCTCACGTCGGTTTCCATGGGCGGCGAGAACGACATGCCGCTCTTTTGTCGCGGTTTGGACGTTTGCGGTGCAATGATGGAGATCATCTGTTTATATAACACGATAGCTTGTTCCGCCTTCAGCATGATGGTATGAACGTCGAATGAGGCGAGGATGCCATCAAAGCGCGTGCCGTTGGTGAGCAAGATGGTCACCCGCTGCCGTCGTTTGCGTAGGGTATTGAGATAAAATTCCTGAACGTTCTTGTTCGGTTCCGGAAAGTTTATCGGTTCCGGTTCCGTCTCTTTAGGTCGGGCCATAGGGTTTAAGTTTGCA
>JAYTGZ010000061.1:0-2414 GCA_043733025.1 Pseudomonadota bacterium
CGCGGCCGATGTGGTCATTGCAAGCGAGTTCGTGGACATACCCATCGCGCTCACCGGCTCCGGCCCGGTAAGCACGGGTGGTGGCGGTGGAGGCGGCGGAGGTTGCGCGCTGGACGGGGATCAGCGCATCGATCCAACGTTGTGGTTGTTGCTCGTCATCAGCATCGCCTACTTGGCCCGGCGCCATATCGCGCGAGGCTAATCGGTGCGGGCAATCCTTCGGGATCTCGCTCTCGATCGTTGCCCGCCGTTTTTTCGCGATTGGCAGTTCGTCGCGGCCTTAGCCGCCGGGCTATTGTTCTGGGTCTTTCTTTCTAGCATGACGGCCGGAGTTCGAAGCGTCGACTGGAAACTCAGCGTCGTGTTGCCGGTGTGCCTCATTCAACCGCTGATCGAAGAATTGATTTTTCGTGGCGTATTGCAAGGGGAATTGCTGCGGCACAGCTGGGGCCAAAGAAAATGGTTAGGCATCAGCGCGGCAAACGCGGCCACCTCGATCGCCTTCACGGCATTGCATTTCGTGTCCCATCCGCTGCTTTGGGCCGCAAGCGTATTGATTCCCTCGTTACTATTCGGCCACTTTCGCGAGCGGCATAACAGCTTGTATCCGCCGCTTTGGCTTCACATCTACTACAATATGGGTTACTTTTTCACCACAGGGTTTCCCACATGAACAGAAAAATACCAACCCGCGGCTTCACGCTAATCGAAGTGATGGTTGTACTCGTCATTCTCGGCATACTTGCCACGCTGGTGGTGCCGCGCATCATGAACCGGCCGGACGAGGCGCGCATCGTTGCCGCCAAACAAGACATCAATTCCATCGGCCAGGCGCTGAAGCTGTATCGCTTGGATAATCATGCCTACCCCACCACCGATCAAGGACTCCAGGCGCTGGTCAGCAGGCCCACCGCGCCGCCGGCGCCACCCAATTGGAAGACCGGCGGCTATCTCGATCGCCTGCCCAAAGATCCCTGGGGCAACGAATTCAAATATCTCAACCCCGGCGTGAAGAACACCAATGACGTCGATATCTTCAGCCTCGGCGCCGACGGCGCACCAGGCGGCGAAGGGAATGATGCCGATGTCGGCTCGTGGAGTAATTGAGAGGTTTTTCGCTATGCGCCGATTGCACCGCGGCTTTACGCTGATCGAAATCATGGTGGTGATGGTGATCATCGGTATCACCCTCACCCTGGTTAGCGTCAATTTCAACCAGGACGACAGCAAGATTCTGGGCGAGGAGGCGAATCGCCTCGCCGCATTGTTGGAGCACGCGCAGAACGAGGCCATGATCACCGGCAAGCCGGTGGCCTGGTCGGCGCAACCGGGAAAGTATCAGTTTTGGCAGCGGGGGAAAGAGGGCAAATGGGATGAGCCGAGCGGCGATGAAATCCTGCGCGAACGTAGCTTTCCCATCGCTATCGAATGGGGTGAGATAAGAGTCGCGGGCAATTCCATCAAACTCAATGAGCGCCTGGTGTTTCTCGCCGGCGGGCTGAATCCGCCGTTCGAAATGAAGATCAAATATCGTGATCGTCAACTCAGTATCCGCGGCACTGCCACGGGCCGAGTCACCGTCGACGACAAGGCATGAAGCAGCGCGGATTCACTTTGATCGAAATCCTCATCGCACTGGCGATTCTCGCCATCGCGTTGGCGGCCGCGGGACGTGCCACCGGCAGCGCCACCGATGGCGCCCGCATTCTAAAACAGCGCACGCTGGGCGCATGGGTCGCCCAGAATCGACTTAACGAAGAAATGATCAAACGATCTTTCCCAGCCGTTGGCGTCCAGAACGGCGAAGCGGCCCAGGCGGGCCAAATATTCACCTGGCAGCAGACTACCAGCCAAACGGAGAACGCGAAATTCAGAAAAGTTGAGATTAAAGTCTCGGCAAAAGGCGACGAATCCTATGTCGTCGCCAGCCTGATCGGCTATCTCACGGATCCGCAGCCATGAAATTCCGCAGCCGCGGCTTTACCCTCATCGAGATGCTGATCGCGCTGACTATCTTCGCGATCATGTCGGCGTTGGCCTATCGCGGCCTAACGTCCATCCTCGATGCGCGCGATCGGGTGGCGCAAGAAAACCGCAAATGGCGCGAAATCTCCATCTTCTTCGCACGCTTGGAAGCAGATCTCGTGAATGCTGTTGCGCGCGACATTCGCAACAGCAACAATCTCACGGAAGCCGCGTTCATCGGTAACGCGAGCTTCGCCAAGGAGACCGAAGGCCAACTCATGTTCACCCGCATGGGCTTGCCCGGCGCCAGCGGAACCCTGGCCGCGCCGCAGCGCTTCGGTTATCGATTGAAACAAGGCACCGTCGAGGAGTTAGTTTGGCCGGTATTGGATCAAGGCCCGCGCACGGTTCCCGCCGTCTACCCGCTGCTCGCGGGCGTTAACACGCTA
>JAYTGZ010000062.1:0-4312 GCA_043733025.1 Pseudomonadota bacterium
ATCAGCGCCGGGCATTTGGATGAGCGCGTACGGCTTTACGGCCCGAGCGAATTGCGCTCGCTGGCGGAAAAAGTGAACACCATGGCGAGCGATTTGGCGGAGAACCGGCAATCGTTAGTGCGCGCGGAAAAGCAGGCGACCTTGGGCGCGCTGGTGCCGGTGTTGGCACACAATATCCGCAACCCGATTGCGGCGATTCGTGCGACCGCTCAGGTGATCAGCGATCCCGCGCTGTCGGCGGAGACGAAGGAAGATATCGCCGGAATCATCAGCACGGCGGATCGTTTGGAACGCTGGACGCGCAGTTTGCTGTCTTATCTGCATCCGATGAAACCGCAGTTTTCTGACGTCGATCTGAATAAATTATTGGATAATGTGTTGGATCTATGCCGTCTACACATCGAAAAAAAGCAACTGTCCGTAAACAGCGAAGGCGATAGTGGCGCACGCTCCGTTTCGCTCGATGTCGAGTTGATGGAGCAGGCGTTGCAAGGATTGATCGTCAACGCCATCGAGGCATCGCCGCCACAGGGCCGCTTGACGTTGCGTGTGGCGTGCAGCGATGATCGCGTTAACATTCACCTTCTGGACGAAGGCTCGGGCATGCCATTCACCCCGATAACCACGGGTCTCGCACCAGGGCCGACCACCAAGCGCTACGGCACCGGACTAGGGATTCCGTTCGCGTTGCGCGTAATCGACGAGCACGGTGGTACGGTTCAATTCCGATCGCGCCATTCGCACGGCACGGAAGTAATTGTCGCGCTCCCCATGCGGCATGTTGGAGATATCAGGGAAGATGTTAGCGAGTAGTCCCGATCAAGAATCCGCTAAGCTCGTGGCCAATCTCAGCGAGCCGGCGCATATTCTCATGGTCGAGGATGAGGCGCTGTTTGCGCGCGCGACCAAGAAGCGGCTCGAGCGCGCGGGGCACCAGTGCAGTATCGCGGTCGATCTCGCCAGCGCACGCGCGATGCTGCGTGCCGCGCGGCCCGATTTGGTGTTGCTCGATTTACGTTTGCCCGATGGCAACGGACTGGATTTCCTTGCGGAATTTTCGTCGAACGAAAATGACCGATTGCCGACCATCGTGCTGACGGCCTTCGGCGAAATCGGCGACGCGGTGCAAGCGATGAAGCAGGGAGCGCTAGATTATTTGCGCAAGCCCATCGATCTGGACGAATTGCAATTGGCCGTTGATCAAGCGTTGCGCAACGTGCGCTTGAAACATCAATTGGATTTCTCGCGTAAGCGCGACAGCCGTGCCCTGGAAGGCGCGCAGATGCTAGGTGACAGCGATGCCATCGCCACGGTCCGCACCCAGATTGCCCGTCTGGCACGCCTCTCGGAAAATGCTTCCGGCGCGTCGCCAACCATTTTGATCTTGGGCGAAACCGGAACCGGAAAAGATGTCGCGGCGCGGTTGCTGCATACCTCCGGCAAACTGCGCGATCGTCCGTTTGTGCAGATTGACTGCGCCTCATTGCCGAAAGATTTGATCGAAGCAGAATTATTCGGCCACGAAAAGGGCGCTTACACCGGTGCCGGCGTCGCCCGTACAGGATTGATCGAAGCGGCCGAAGACGGCACGCTGTTCCTCGACGAGATCGGCGAATTGCCGTTGGAGTTACAAGCCAAACTGCTCAATGTTATCGAACGCCGCAAGACGCGGCGGCTCGGCGCGACCAAGGAATCCACCGTCGCTGCGCAGTTTGTCGCCGCCACCAATCGCAATTTGCCGGAAATGATCGCCGCCGGTTCGTTTCGCAGCGATCTTTATTATCGTTTGAATGTGGTGACACTGACCTTGCCGCCACTACGCTATCGCGGGCAGGACGTGGCGTTATTGGCGCGGCATTTTTCCGTGCAAACCTGTCGCCGTTACGGTTTGCCGGATAAGCCATTCAATGCCGATGCGCTAGCCGCGCTGCAGAATTATCGCTGGCCCGGCAATGTTCGCGAACTGAAGCATCAAGTAGAACGCGCGCTGCTGTTGAGTCACGGACATGCAATCAACGCCGCGGACTTAGGTATCGTAGCGAGTGAAACGATGATCGCCATCGTTCCGGCACTGGAGGGATTGACGTTGGAAGCAGCGGAGAAAATCCTCATCGTCTCGGCCTTGCGCGAGACGCAAAACAACGTATCGGAAGCGGCTCGGCGCCTAGGTGTCAGCCGCATGACCTTGCGCTATCGTTTGGAGAAGTACGGCCTCGGGTCTGGAATTGCGGATTAGCCCGGTTGCCGGCGCACTGGGCACACTAATTGCTTACATTTTACTGTCGCTCTTTGCGGCTTTGAGCCCATTGTGACGCCTCCTATTCAAGCCGGACCATATGCCCGACTTCTTTTTGAGTGCTGTCAATGGGTTATCGAAAACACTTCGATCCAAGCTCAGGCTAGTCGCGCCGCAAGCGGTGATGAAGATCCGCGATAATGGTGGTTGAAAGAAGCCAGTGTTGGCTGATATAAACCAATCTCTCGAGGAATGGTCCAATGAAAAAAATGCACCCTATATCTAAAAAAGAGGAGTCGTAATGTTTTACTCTTCAGGCTTGTCAACCGTGCGCATGCTCGCACTCGCGTCGGTCATTCCATTCGGGAGCGTAATCGCCGCCGATGCGCCGGATAATCCAGCCGAAATACTTGAATTGCCGACCGTCGAAGTGATCGGAACCACGCCGCTACCGGGCATCGGCACACCGGTGAAAGACGTCCCGGCAAACGTCCAGGTCTTCACCAGCAAAGACTTCGCCAAACAAAAACACACCGACCTATCGGAATACTTGGAACAAAACCCAACCAGCGTGACCGTGAACGCGGCCCAGGGCAACCCGTTCCAGGTCGATGTCAATTTCCGCGGCTTCACCGCTTCGCCGCTACTCGGCACGCCACAGGGTTTGTCGGTGTTTCAAGACGGCGTGCGCATCAACGAGCCTTTCGGCGACGCGGTCAATTGGGACTTGATTCCGCAATCGGCCATTTCCAGCATCCAGGTGATCCCTGGCTCTAATCCGGTGTTCGGATTGAACACGCTGGGCGGCGCGCTGTCGGTCTATACCAAAAGCGGGTTCCAATATCCCGGCGCGGCGATCGAAGCGTTGTTCGGATCGTTCCGCCGCAAGCAAGTACAGTTTGAGTTAGGTGGCAACAACGGCAAGAATTTGGATTATTTTTTAACCGGCAATTTTTTCGACGAAAAAGGTTGGGGCGATCACAACCCGAGCCGAGTAAAACAGTTCTTCGCCAAAGTAGGCTGGCAGGACGATAGAACTGATTTCGACGTCAGCCTCACGGCTGCCGATAACCGGCTGGAAGGGATGCAGTCGCTGCCGAAATCCTATATAAGCGAAAACTTCAAGCAGGCCTATACCTTTCCCGACACGAACGAAAACAAGTTGACGTTTCTCAATGCCAAGGGTAGCCATTTCTTCACCGATGAACTCTTGCTGGGCGGCAACGTTTATTTCCGCAAGTTCAAGAACACCAACACCAGCAGCAACCAAGCAGACGGTTTCAACATTTCGTTGCCAATCGATGATACGAATTTCCCCGCGCTAAATGATCGCTCTGTCATCGATCAAGATAGCTACGGCGGCAGCATTCAACTCACTCTTGACGGCAAGCTGGGCGCGCGGAAAAATCAACTCACCGTGGGCGCCAGCGCCGACTTGGGCAAGGCGAATTTCAAACAATCGTCGCAGGCCGCCGACTGGACAGCGGATCGCGGCATCACGCCGTTTCCCGGTGCCGAATTCGAATTGGGAACCAATGCCGACACTAAGAACGCCTACTATGGATTGTTCTTCACCGACACGTTGCAGTTGTCCGAGCAATGGGGCATGACCTTTTCCGGCCGCTACAATCGTGCGCAGATCAAGATTATCAATCGCGGCGAGGCGATCGACGACAGGCTGAGCGGGGATCACACATTTTCCCGTTTCAATCCGGCCATCGGCGTGAACTTCAATCCGACGCCGAAGCTCACTGCTTACGCCGCCTATAACGAAGGCATGCGCGCGCCGACGCCGATGGAATTGACCTGTGCCGATCCCAACGCACCGTGCAAATTGCCCAATAGTTTTCTTGCCGATCCGCCACTGAAGAAAGTCGTCGCGAAAACCGTCGAACTCGGCGCACGCGGAAAAGTCGGTGCGGGTTCCAGTTGGAATGTGGCGATCTACCGCTCGGATCTAAAGGATGACATCCAATTCATCAGTTCAAATCTAACGACGGCAACCAACCTGGGATATTTCCAGAACGTCGGCGACACGCGCCGCGAAGGACTGGAACTGGGCGGCACGACCAAATT
>JAYTGZ010000063.1:0-3068 GCA_043733025.1 Pseudomonadota bacterium
GATAGGCGTCGGCCCAGGCCCAATCGAATATGTACTCGCCGTAGGAATGATGCTTCAGATACAGCGGCATCGCTCCGACCAGCGAGCCATTACGCCATAGCGTGAGATGATGCGGATCCCAGCCGGTTTCTTTGGTTACACACCCCGACCGTTCCAAGTTGTAAAGGAATTCGTGTCGCAGGAACGGCTGATCTCCGGCGAGTTTGTTCCAATCAGCAGCATCGACATCCGCGAGACTATGAAGAATTTGCAGTCGCTCAGCCGTCAACGTGATCCTGGTGTCGGGGATAAATGCCCATGGGGCGCGGGGTGGATGATATGATTTAGACCTTCGACGAACAAATTTTTTGTCATGCAAATTGCGCTCGCACAAATCAATTGTACCGTAGGTGACTTGGATGGCAATGCGCGGCGCATTTTGGCCGCGGCCGATGAGGCGAGTTCTCAAGGCGCGTCATTGGTCGTGACGCCGGAGTTGGCGCTGTCCGGTTACCCGCCCGAGGACTTGGTACTGCGCGGCGCGTTCAACCAGGCCTGCGCCAAAACCTTGCAAGAACTGGCCGGGAAACTCCCGGGTATCACAGCTATCGTCGGCTATCCACTGCAAGAAGACGGACTCGTGTACAACGCAGCTGCCGTCTTACGGGACGGGAAGATTGCGCACATTTACCGCAAATATCGTTTGCCCAACTACAGTGTGTTCGATGAGGAACGCTACTTCGAGCCCTCGGATCGGCCCTGCGTATTTGAGCTTGACGGCGTCAAGATCGGCGTAAATATTTGCGAAGACGTGTGGCTATCGGGTACGGCGAGTGCGGCGCGGGACGCGGGGGCGGAGCTACTGGTGGTGCTCAACGCGTCGCCATACCACATTCACAAACAGCGCATGCGCCATCAGGTGTTGCGCGATCGGGTAGCGGAATGCGGACTTCCTATTATCTACACGGACATGGTCGGTGGGCAGGATGAGTTGGTGTTTGACGGCGCTTCGTTCGCATTGAACCGGCGCGGGGAAATCGTCCTGCAACTGGCGGAGTTCAAGGAAGAAGTCGCATGTATCGAGTACCGCGATGGCGATCTGGTCGAGACGGCGATTGCACCCGAGCGTGGCATTGAAGCCAGCGTCTACGATGCGCTATGCCTGGGAGTAAAAGACTACATCGGCAAGAACGGATTTCCCGGTGTGTTGTTGGGACTATCCGGCGGGATCGATTCGGCGCTGACGCTGTGCATCGCGGTCGATGCGCTCGGCGCCGACCAAGTTCATGCCGTGATGATGCCGTCCCAGTACACTGCCGGCATGAGCCTAGAAGATGCGCAATCCATGGCCGACAGCCTTAAGGTCAAGTACAGCGTCATCCCTATCGAGCCTGTGTTCGCCAGCTTTCTGACGACCTTGGCGCCCGAGTTCAAGAATACGCGGATCGACACCACCGAAGAAAATCTACAAGCGCGGATACGTGGCGCCTTGCTCATGGCCCTGTCGAACAAGTTCGGCGCCATCGTGCTTACCACCGGCAACAAGAGTGAAATGGCGGTCGGCTATGCGACCCTGTACGGCGATATGGCGGGCGGCTTTGCGGTCATCAAAGACATCAGCAAGACCTTGGTGTACCGGCTGTGCCGCTACCGAAACAGCATCGGCGCCGTCATCCCCGAGCGAGTGATCGTTCGCCCGCCCAGCGCGGAACTCCGACCAGATCAAAAGGATCAGGATAGTCTGCCGCCTTACGATATTTTGGATTCTATTATGGAAGCCTACATGGAGCGCAATCGCAGCCCGCAGGAAATTATCGAACACGGTTTCCGGCGGGAGGACGTGGAGAGAGTGGTCAGGCTGATCAAACGCAATGAATACAAACGCCGCCAGGCGCCCATCGGTGTGCGCATCACCGAGCGTGGATTTGGCAAGGATTGGCGTTATCCGATAACATCTAAGTATCAGGATATTTGAGTGGGGGATTAGGATGAAAAAAATTGAAGCCGTGATCAAGCCTTTCAAGCTGGATGAAGTGCGAGAAGCGCTGTCGGAAATCGGTGTTTCGGGACTGACGGTTACTGAGGTTAAGGGGTTCGGCCGCCAGAAAGGACACACGGAACTGTATCGCGGCGCCGAGTATGTAGTGGACTTCCTGCCGAAAGTCAAAATCGAGGTGGTTATTCCATCGCACTTGGAGGACAAGGCTGTCGAGGCTATCGTCAAGGCCGCGCGCACCGGCAAGATCGGTGACGGCAAGATATTCATTACTGATGTTGGCCACGTGGTCCGTATCCGTACCGGCGAAACCAACGAGGACGCGATTTAGTTGCGCGTCGATCCGAGTACGACATTGGCGATCGATGCGCGGAACGTACTGCCATTCTCCATGCCGGATGCGTTTTCGCCGCGTGTGGCGATGACCAACGAGCCGGCCGGCACACCGCTTTGGTTCGTATTCCAGGCGAGCAGACTTCTCGTGTTCGAAGACAGCGCCAAGTTGCTCGTGCCGGAAATGAGCACCCTATCCCAACTTGCCCTCAACCCAATCCGGCAACACTATCTTGGCCAGTTGCTGGACCAGCCATGCTATTGCGTGGAATTGGCGGACGACGCGACCACGCCAGAAGGCGCGTCCCTATTGGGTTTGCGCGAGGTATTCGGGCGGGTTGCAGACGATCATTTTGCCCTTGCCGGACGCGCGATCCAGATTTTGAACTGGGACCGCTCCCATCAATACTGCGGCGCCTGTGCGACGCCGACCAAGCTTAAGGAAAACGAACGCGCGCGCGAATGTCCGAGTTGCGGTTTGGTGAGTTATCCTCGCCTCGCCCCGGCCGTGATGGCGCTGGTGCGTCGCGAGCATCAACTTCTGTTGGCTCGCTCGCCCCATTTTCCGCCGGGAATGTACAGCGCATTGGCCGGGTTTGTCGATCCCGGCGAGAGCTTGGAACAGACCATCGCCCGGGAAGTGCAAGAGGAGGTGGGTTTGCGCGTGACCAACGTGCGTTATTTTGCCAGCCAGCCTTGGCCGTTTCCCCACTCCTTGATGATCGCGTTCACCGCCGATTATTTGGATGGTGAGATCATG
>JAYTGZ010000064.1:0-4676 GCA_043733025.1 Pseudomonadota bacterium
AGACCAGCGTTGCCTCGGCTACTAGCGCGAGATTCTCCAGTTCCAGCGCTTCGATGCGCGCGGTATTGAACACTTTGCTTTTGTCCTTGATTGCCGTGCCGCGGGCGCGGTTGGCGATGTCTTTGATTTTGGTGACGCCCTCGTCGAGCAATTTGCCGGTGCGGAACACGCCTGAGTGGGTTTGAATCGTGCGGCGCAAGTCGGCGCCGACTTGCGTTACGTTCTCGCCCGCCGCGCTCGTATCCAGCCTGGATAGCCGCGCCAGTGGCCGATCCGTGGCATCCTTCGGAAGCTCGGCGAAGGATTCGTCGCGCTTGACGTGCTTCACCAAGTGGTCGCCGGCGGCCTTGCCGAACACCACCAGATCGAGCAAGGAATTGGTGCCTAAGCGATTAGCGCCGTGCACCGAAACACAAGCGCATTCACCGATGGCGTAGAGGCCGTTGACGATCGAATTCGGATTACCGTTGCTAGGCTCGACCACTTGGCCGTAGTAGTTGGTCGGAATTCCCCCCATCATGTAATGGCAAGTGGGAACGACCGGAATCGGTTCTTTGATCGGATCGACGTTGGCGAACTTGATGGCGATTTCGCGGATACCGGGCAGGCGCTTATTGATGGTGTCGGGGCCGAGATGATCGAGCTTCAGCAGCAGGTAATCCTTCTCCGGTCCAACGCCGCGGCCTTCCTTAATCTCTTGATCCATGGAGCGGGATACCACATCGCGGCTGGCGAGGTCTTTCATGTTCGGGGCATAACGCTCCATGAAGCGCTCGCCATTGGCGTTGACCAGATAACCGCCCTCGCCGCGCACACCCTCCGTGATGAGCACGCCGGCGCCGGCCACACCGGTCGGATGGAACTGCCAGAACTCCATATCTTCCAGCGGAATGCCGGCGCGCGCCGCCATGCCGAGGCCGTCGCCGGTATTGATAAAGGCGTTGGTGCTGGAATGAAAGATCCGCCCTGCCCCGCCCGTGGCGAGCACCGTGGATCGCGCCTGCAGAATCATCGGCTCGCCGGTTTCCATTTCCAACGCCACGACGCCGAGCACCTCACCCGACGCGTTACGGATCAAATCCAGCACCATCCATTCGACGAAGAATTGCGTATTGGCGCGCACGTTGCGCTGGTATAGCGTATGCAACATGGCGTGGCCGGTGCGGTCCGCCGCGGCGCAGGAACGATGCACCGGCTTCTCGCCGAAATTCATCGAGTGGCCGCCGAAAGGCCGCTGGTAAACCGTTCCATTTGCATTGCGATCGAATGGCATGCCGAAATGTTCCAACTCATACACCACTTGAGCGGCATTGCGGCACATGAACTCGATGGCGTCTTGATCGCCGAGATAGTCGGAACCTTTGACCGTGTCATACATATGCCATAGCCAATTGTCCTCGGACATATTGCCGAGCGCCGCGCCAATGCCGCCTTGTGCGGCGACTGTGTGGGAGCGGGTCGGAAACACTTTCGACAGCACGGCGGTGCGCAAGCCCGCTTCCGCCAGTTGCAGCGCGCAGCGCAAGCCTGCACCGCCGCCACCGACGATCACCGCATCAAAGGTGCGCTTCGCTAACGCCATTTACGCGCTCCACAAAATTGAAATTGTCCAGATGGTGTAGCCGGCTAAGGCGAGGATTACGAACACCTCGAGAAACAAGCGCACGCCAGTTGGCTGTATGTAATCCATCAAAATATCGCGCACGCCGATCCACGCGTGATAAAACAGCGCCAGGAAAAATAGGAGTGTGAGTACGCGCATGGCGCCGTGGGTAATGAGCGCTTTCCATTGCGGAAATCCCATCGGCGCATGGGTCACGAACGCAGCCAGAAAAATGATCGTGTAGACGACCATCACGACTGCGGTCACGCGCTGCGCCAGCCAATCCGTCAGCCCATAATGGGCGCCGACGACAACGCGCTTTACCATAGCCATGCGCCGAAAATCAGCGTCAATGCTAGGCTAAAGATCAACACCAACTTGCTACTCGCGCGCGCGGCCGCAAGCGAGATGCCTATGTCCAAATCGAGGGCGAGGAACCGCAGGCCGGCGAAAAAGTGATGCAGATATGCCCAGAGAAAACCGATAACGATGAGCTTCGCCAGAGGATGATTGAACGTATCGCGCCAACTGTCGAATCCTTCTTGACTCGCCAAGCTGCATTGGAGCACCCACAGCAAAAAAGGAATGCCGATCAAGAATAACGCAGCGCCGCTCAGGCGATGCAAAATCGATATGAGGCCGGGCAACGGCAGACGTATCTTGGTCAAATCCAAATACTTGGGACGTTTCTTTGCAGGATTCGCGAGCGCCATGGTGCGGACTGGTTAAGTGAGTTCGTTAACGTAACAGTGGGTGTTGGTATTGCAATAGCCGCGCCGCCATTCTACCGGCCGATCGTCGTAGGTGTAAGCGATTCGATCGACACACAGCAATGGCGCCCCCGGCTTGATTTCCAACTGCCGGGCCGCTTCCGGATCGGCGATCACTGCCTTCAGCCGTTCCTCGGCGCGGATCATGCGCACGCCGTATTGGCTCTCGTACAAGTTGTAGTAGGAACTTTTATACGCGGCGATCTTTTCCGCGTTGAGGCCTTTGAACATCGGCTCGGGCAACACAATCTGGTCGAATATCATCGGCTGCCCAGAAAAAACCAACAGGCGCTTGATGGTGAATATCGCGGCTCCGGCTTTTAGCCCAAGGGCCTTGCCAGCCACCGCAAGGGCTTTGCCCCGTTTGCATTCGACCAAGCGGCTTTCAACCGGTTCGCGCTCACCGCTATCGGCGATCACCCGCAGGAAGCGGTGCCGTACTTGCGGCTCGGCGTGGGTCGCGACGAAAGTGCCTTTGCCTTGCCGGCGAACCAGTATGTTTTCCGCGGCCAATTCGTCTATCGCCTTGCGCACCGTGCCTTGACTGACCCGAAAGCGTCCGGCGAGTTCAATCTCGCTCGGGATGGATTCCCCCGGACGCCACTCCCCCGCGATCAGGCTTTGGGTTAGAAGGATCTTGATTTGCTCGTAGAGCGGACGGAAACTGGGCGACGTTTGCACCTGCATCATAGAGCGTGAATTTATCATGTCGAGCGCGGTCACGTCCACTGTTTAATATCTTATATAAGATAGGTTTTTACGTTGACAGTGCGGTGCAACAAAGTTATTATTTTTTGTTTGCAAAATTTCGGGTCTCGTTGCCCCCACCCGCAACGGTTTTTCATTGCACTACCCATTAGATTAGGTAACCGTGACTGTACCCACCCACTATTCTGCCGGCGCTAGATTCCGCGCCGCCGTTGCTATCGAAAAGCCGCTGCAAGTCATCGGCGCGATCAACGCCTATACCGCGCGGATGGCCGAAGCGACGGGTTTCAAGGCGCTCTATCTGTCCGGCGGCGGCGTCGCGGCCAACTCGCTGGGCATGCCTGACCTGGGCATCAGCACCATGGAAGACGTACTAATCGACGCCCGGCGCATAACCGACGTAACCACACTTCCGCTATTGGTTGATATTGACACCGGCTGGGGCGGCGCCTTCAACATCGCACGCACCATTCGCACTTTTATCAAAGCCGGTGTTGCCGCCGTACACATGGAAGACCAGGTGGGCACCAAGCGCTGCGGCCATCGTCCGGGCAAGGAAGTGGTGAGCAAGGAAGAAATGGTCGATCGCGTCAAAGCTGCTGTCGATGCACGCACCGATTCAAACTTTGTCATCATGGCGCGCACCGACGCCCTAGCGGTGGAAGGCATTAACGCCGCCATGGATAGAGCCTGCGCCTATGTGGAAGCCGGGGCTGACATGATTTTCCCCGAGGCCATGACCGAACTTGCCATGTACAAGCAGTTCAAACAGGCAGTGAAAGTGCCGATTCTCGCGAACATCACCGAGTTCGGCCACACGCCCCTTTACACCCGCGAGGAGTTGGCGAGTGTCGACGTGGATATGGTGCTGCATTGCTGTTCCGCCTATCGTGCCATGAACGCAGCGGCGCTTAAAGTCTATCAATCCATTCGCGCCGAGGGCACGCAAAAAAATGTCATCGACATCATGCAAACCCGTGCCGATCTCTACAACTATCTTGGCTACCACGCCTATGAACAAAAGTTAGACGAGTTGTTCGAAAAACAAAAATAAACGGTAGCTTGCGCGCCGCGCACCGTTCATCAAAATGAGTGGGGATCCCCACTCCGCAACAAAATGGGAGAACCATGAGCACGACCGAAACTGCACCAGTCATCAAGCCGAAAAAATCCGTCGCGCTATCGGGCGTGACCGCTGGGAACACGGCGCTTTGCACCGTCGGCCGCATCGGTAACGATCTGCATTATCGTGGCTACGATATTCTCGATATCGCCGATAAGTGCGAATTCGAGGAAATTGCGCATCTGCTGGTGCATGGCAAGCTTCCCACGCAGACCGAACTCAATGCCTACAAGACCAAGCTCAGAGCGCTGCGCGGCATTCCGGCCAATGTGGTGGATATTTTGGAATGTATTCCCGCCAACACTCATCCGATGGATGTGTTACGCACCGGCTGCTCCGCGCTGGGTTCCGTGTTGCCGGAAGGTGAAGAGCACAAGCTCGCGCCCGCGCGCGATATCGCCGATCGGCTGATGGCGTGCCTCGGCTCCATGCTGCTGTATTGGTATCACTATTCCCATTCAGGCCGCCGCAT
>JAYTGZ010000065.1:0-2276 GCA_043733025.1 Pseudomonadota bacterium
TCCGTCGCAAGAATCAAAAAATTCCCGCCACCGACGGCCTTCGCCATGCCGGTCGATTCTTCGCAGAGAAACTCGCCATCCATCACCGGCACGCGCCAATAGCGTTTACCGTCGATCAGCTTCGCGATTTGAAAACCATCGCCGAAGTAGCGTAGGTTTTTCCCGAGCGGTAATTTTTCGCCTTCGTGGATGCCGGCGAAACACGCGCTGGTCGGCGATGTGAGCACACATTGCCCGACGCGGCGCTCGACTTGCTTTGCCAGTTCTTTGGTCGACACCGCGAACAACAACACCGACGCGCCGGGCCGGCCATCCGGCGTTTCCCCAGAATCCAGACGCCGCTCGATGCCCGCCTCGCAACCGCAGGCGATGACGGACGTGGCGAAGCCGGTCACCGCAAGCGCCGAGTGATATGCCCACTTCAAGTTGAGCGCCGTGATGAGAATCCGGGTCGCCTTCATGCCAAAGGCCTCGGCGAAGGTGTCGTCGATGTGGGTGCCGTTGATGATCATTGTGCTATGTTAAGCCCACGCTGGGTAGAGCGGCAATGTTGACAAGCCTGGCAAATTGCACGTACAAGTTTTTTGCGCTAGCATGGAGGCGAGTTCAGGAGAGGTTATCATGGGTGTTTCCGCGGATAGTTGGATCAAACGTCGCCAAATCACCGTCGATGAGTATTATCGTATGGGCGAAGCCGGTTTAATCGCGCCGGACGAGCGCGTGGAGCTTATTGAAGGGGAGATTATCGATATGGCGCCTATCGGCAGCGATCATGCGAGTTTCGTAAACCAACTCAATGCCTTACTCGCTCAGGCTGTTAGCGGCAAAGCTATTCTCTCTGTGCAGAATCCTATTCGTCTGAATAATCGGTCGGAACCCGAACCTGACTTCGCCATCCTAAAATTTCGCGACGACTACTACCGCAAACAACATCCTACTCCGGCCGATACGTTACTCATCGTCGAAGTCTCCAACACTTCGGAGCGTTACGATCGCGAAATTAAACTGCCATTGTATGCGAGGCACGCCGTGCCGGAAGTTTGGGTCATAAGCATCGAGCAGAAAAACCTCTCGATTTATCGATCGCCAACTGGCGATCGATACCAGCACGAGCAAACGACCGATGCGCCGGGCAGGGTTACGTTGTTTGCGCTGCCGGACGTGAGCGTCGATCTCAGCACGCTGTTTTAGAACAAGTAGGGCGCGCACCACCCGACGTTCTTGCTATATTTTGTCGGTAGCCGCGATACATTCCACCTCGACGCGCGCCCCCAATGCGAGTCCGTTCACGCCCAATGCGCTGCGGGCCGGGTAGGCGCCGGAGAAATAAGCTTTGTAGACCTCATTAAACGCCGACCATTCGGATATGTCCGCAAGCATGACGGTACACTTAATCAGGTTGGCGATGGTGTAGCCGTGCGCCTCCAACGAGGTCTTAATGTTCTCCATCGTCTGTTTAGCTTCTTCCTTGATGCCGCCGGGCGCGAGTTTCAAGCTACCGGGAACAATGCCGACCTGTCCCGAGAGATACAGTGTGTCGCCGTGTCGAACCGCTTCGGAAAAGGGAAGGTTCTTGGGCAAGACCTTCCCAGAATTCAGGAACTCAGCCGAGTAGCCCTCGCCGGGATACAGTAAGTGGGTAGTAACCATGAAAGCCAACAGTGGAAATAAGATTTCGGATCGATTCATGCTTTCTCCTCTCAGAATAGTTTGCTTTGCCTCGGACGAAAGGTACCATCCGCCGCATACTACATGCGAATCGTAACCTTGCCCGTATGCGCTGCGCTTTCGAGATAGCGATACGCCGCGCCCGCCTCTTCAAATCCGAAGCTACGGCCGATGGCGGGACGCATTTTGTTGACCTCGATGGCGCGATTCATCTCTTCGAACATTTCGCGCGAACCGACGTAGATGCCTTGCACACGGATGTGCCGGCGCAGAATGTCGGCGGTGTTGATGTCGCTGCTCGTGCCGGCGATGACGCCGATGAGAGCAACAGTGCCGCCGAGGCGCGCGGCGTTGACGGATTTCGACAGCGTGCCGCTGCCGCCGACTTCGACCACGATGTCGGCGCCGCGTCCACCGGTGAGTTCAATCACCGCTTTGTCCCAATCGGGTGCGGTTCGGTAGTTGATGATGTCGTCCGCGCCGAGTTGCTTGGCGATGGCGAGTTTTTCATCGGAACTGGAGGTGACGATCACGCGCGCACCGCTCATCTTCGCGAACGCCAGCGCAATCATCGACACGCCACCGGTGCCAAGGCACACGACGGTATC
>JAYTGZ010000066.1:0-4291 GCA_043733025.1 Pseudomonadota bacterium
ACGGATTAAACCGTAAATGGCCGACTTATTTCTCGTTTTACGACGATTGTTTTTTGCCCTACAGCGGCAGCAATTGGGTGCGAAGATTTCCACTTATTCGCCTCGGAAACCCACCCATCCCTATCAAACATACCCATGCACCACTGGCTTCCTAGAAGCTTCGCTTGCGCAAAAAACCTTGCAACCCTTATCGGTACAGGCGTGCGAAGGTTTTCGGTCAGGCACTAATTAGCGAGCTTGTCGCGCTCGATCAGCGCGTACGCAGAGTGATTGTGAATCGATTCAAAGTTCTCTGATTCAACGATGTACCACTCGATGCGATCATCGGCGTTGAGGCGGGCGGCGACGTCGCGAACCAGATCTTCGACGAATTTCGGATTGTCGTAGGCGCGCTCGGTGACGTATTTCTCGTCCGGGCGCTTCAGCAATCCGTATAACTCGCACGACGCTTCGTCTTCGGCGATCCGCACCAGTTCTTCGATCCACACGTGTTGATTGGTCCTGGCCGTGATCGTCACGTGGGAACGCTGATTGTGCGCGCCATAGTCGGAAATCTTTTTCGAGCAAGGACAAAGACTGGTGACCGGTATTACCACCTTCATGGAAAATTCGATCTTGCCGTGTTTGATTTCGCCGGTAAACGTGACGTCATAATCGAGCAGCGACTTCACGCCTGAAATCGGTGCGGCCTTGTTGATGAAATATGGGAAATTCATCTCGACGTGGCCGACTTCCGCTTCTAGACGCTTGACCATTTCTTCCAACATGCCGCCGAAAGACTCGACGGATATCTCGCGTTCGCGGCCGTTTAGGATCTCGACGAAACGCGACATGTGAGTACCCTTGAAGTGCTGCGGCAATTGCACATACATGTTGAAGTTGGCAATGGTATGTTGCACGCCGCCCTCGCGGTCGGCGACTTTCACCGGATGGCGGATCGCCTTGATGCCGACACGATCGATGGCGATGTGGCGCGTATCCGGCGTACTTTGCACATCGGGAATCGTAAATTCGGGATCGCGTTTGTTCATAGATTTATCCAGGAATTTTCTCTAAGCAATTAATAAGAACCGCTAGGCTTTGAGCAGCGGGGCGGTATAAGAGTTCAATTGGCGGAACCGCTCCGACACCGAGGCGACGATGCCACACTTATCGAGACCGCATTCCACCAACATCGCAACGGGATCGCCGTGATCGATAAACCGATCGGGCAAGCCAAGTTGCATGACATTGGTGGTTACGTGCTGGCGTAACAACGACTCGACCACCGCGCTGCCTGCGCCGCCTTGTATGGTATTCTCCTCAATCGTCACCAACAAATCATGGGACAGGGCGAGTTGCAACACTAACTCGTCATCGAGCGGTTTCACGAAACGCATGTTGGCAACGGTGGCGTTGAGTTCCGCCGCCGCGTCCAGCGCCGGCTTCAACATACTGCCGAAGGCCAACAGCGCGATGCGGCGGCCTTCCTGTCGAATCTCGCCTTTGCCGACCGGCAATGCTCTCATACGTTTGTCGATCACCACGCCCGGCCCGCTGCCGCGCGGATAACGCACGGCGCTGGGCGTATCGAGGCTGAATGCGGTGTAGAGCATTTGCCAGCATTCGTTCTCGTCCGCGGGCGCCATCACCGTGGTGTTGGGCAAACAACGCAGATAGGTGAAATCGAAGCTGCCGGCGTGTGTCGGGCCGTCGGCGCCGACCAAGCCGGCGCGATCGATGGCGAATACCACCGGTAGATTTTGTAGCACCACATCGTGGATCACTTGATCGTAGGCACGCTGCAAGAACGTAGAATAGATCGCGACGACGGGCTTCAGGCGTTCGCAGGCCAATCCGGCGGCGAACGTGACGGCATGCTGCTCGGCGATGCCGACATCGAAGTAACGGTCCGGAAACTGCTCCGAGAATTTCACCATGCCCGAACCTTCGCGCATAGCGGGCGTTATGCCGATTAGGCGCCGGTCGAGCTTGGCCATCGCGCAGAGCCAGTCACCGAATATTTGGGAATATGTTGGCTTGGCCGATGGTTTCGACACGAAACCAATCGCAGGATCGAACTTACCTGGCCCGTGATAGAGGATCGGGTCTTCCTCGGCCGGGGCATAGCCTTTGCCTTTTTTCGTGACCACATGCAAGAACTGCGGGCCGCGCAGTTTCTTGATGTTGGCGAGGGTCGCGACCAAGGCGTCCGTGTCGTGGCCGTCGATCGGGCCGATATAGTTGAAGCCGAATTCCTCGAACAAGGTACCGGGCGTGACCATGCCCTTCATGTGTTCTTCCCAGCGCTTGGCAAATTCGTGCAGCGTGGGTGTGCCGCGCAAGATGCGATCGCCCGTATCGCGAACAGTGGAGTAGAATCGTCCCGACATCAAGCGCGCCAAATAATTACGCAGCGCGCCGACGGGTTGGGAGATCGACATATTGTTGTCGTTGAGAACCACCAGCAGGTCCGCACCCAAGGCGCCGGCATTGTTGAGCGCCTCGAAAGCCATGCCCGCGGTCATCGCGCCGTCGCCGATTACCGCGATGGCGTGGCGTTTTTCTCCCTTCTGTTTGGCGGCGACGGCCATGCCTAGCGCCGCGCTGATGCTGGTGCTTGAATGGGCCGTGCCGAACGTATCATAGGGGCTTTCGACGCGGCGCGGAAAGCCGGCGATACCGTCGCGCATGCGTAGTTTCGCCATGCCCGCGCGGCGTCCGGTGAGAATCTTGTGTGCGTAAGTTTGGTGACCCACGTCCCAGACGATGCGGTCGTGGGGCGTGTCGAACACGTAGTGAAGCGCGACGGTAAGCTCAACGGTGCCGAGGTTAGACGATAGATGACCGCCGGTCCTGGCGACAGATTCCAGAATGAATGCGCGCAATTCATCGGCGAGCGGGCGCAACTGCTTGCGGTCGAGTTGACGCAGGTCGGCCGGCTCGCGAATCGCGTTTAAGAGGGTGTATTGACTCAAGACTAAAATTTTCTTTCGACGATATAGCGTCCGATCTCACCCAAACGATGGGCACCGTCCCCAAACTCCGATAAAGCCGTTTCCGCCTTGTTTTTGAGCTCATGCGAGAGGGCGCGCGCGCCCGGAATCCCCATTATACCGACATAGGTCGGTTTGTTGTGTTTCGCGTCCTTGCCCGCGGTTTTGCCCAATGTGGCGGTGTTTCCTTCCGCATCGAGTACGTCGTCGATCACCTGGAAGGCGAGGCCGATCCACTTGGCGTAATGATCTAGAGCCTTGGTTTGGTCGTCCCGCAACTCACCACCCGCCAATGCGCCCAATTGCACCGAAGCCCGAATTAACGCTCCTGTCTTGTGAATATGCATCAACTCCAATTCCGGCAGCGATAAGTTCTTGTCCACGCTGGCGAGATCGATCGCTTGTCCGCCCGCCATGCCGCGGGAGCCCGAGGCTTGCGCGAGAATCTCCACCATCCGCAGTTGACGCGCCGGGTGGTCCATCAGCGTCGAACCCGCCAGCAACTGAAACGCCAGGCTTTGCAAACTATCCCCCACCAGGAGCGCCGTCGCTTCGTCGTATTCCACATGGCAGGTGGGCTTGCCGCGCCGGAGCGTGTCGTCGTCCATGCAGGGCAGATCGTCGTGGACCAAAGAGTAGGTATGAATCAACTCGACGGCGGTGGCGGCGATTTCGAGCCGTTCCGGGAGCGCGCCGCTCACTTCGCCGGCCGCAAACAACAACAGCGGCCGCACCCGCTTCCCGCCACCCAACGCGGCATAGCGCATGGCCTCGTGTAACTGTTGCGGGGCGAGCTTAGCGTCCGGCAAAACCCGACCGAGGCAGGCCTCCATGCGCGCCTGAACCCCATGCATCCAATGGTGGAAATCAGCTTCTATCTTGGTTTTCCGCGAAGGGCTTGAGTTCGCCCGCCTCGAGTACCCGCACCCGTTCCTGGGCATCGGCGAGCTGAACTTGGCAATATTTAAGCAATTCCGCGCCCCGTTGATAGGATGTAAGAGATTGTTCTAAAGACAAATCCCCGGACTCCATGGTTGCCACGAGGGTTTCCAACTCCGTCAGCGCCGCTTCAAAGCTTACGGGTGTTTCAGGTTTTTGCGATTTAGCCATGGCGTTATTTTACACCCCAGAACCGGCCAGTTTTGGGGCGGACCCGTGGCGATCCAAGTGAAATTAAAATTTTTGTCACGGGGGCGCTGAAAATCCGTCAAATGCGGCGTGTTGCCTCATCTAAAAATCTGAGTGAACGCTGATTCGTTGCCTCACGTAAGAATGTGAGTGAAATCGTTTAATTGTTTCATATAGAAATCTTTAGT
>JAYTGZ010000067.1:0-7732 GCA_043733025.1 Pseudomonadota bacterium
ACTCGCTTCTTGCGCACTTCCACTTGTATGGTGCGCGCCTTGCCGGTGGCATCGGATTTCTTGATCTCCGATGTTTGTTTGCGAGTCAAGGTAATCTTAGTCTTCGCTTCTTTACTGCCGTGGGACTCGCGCAGATAATCCAGCAGCAAGGCCTTGTCCTGTTCCGATAAGGGTTCTTCCGCGGCGGATTTCGCCACGCCCGCGGCCTTCAATTGCTCCAGCAACAACGCGGGTGGCAAATTGAGTTCGGTAGCAAATTGAGCAACACTGGATTGCGCCATATTCAAATTCTATTTCCTGTTAGGCTGTGTCTATCTTGTTCACTCGAACCAAGGACGTCGCGCGGTCATAATCAGTTGCTTCGCTCGCTCGGTTTCCATGCCGGTTAATTCCGTTAAATCGTCCACCGCGAGATCGGCCAATGCCTCCATCGTGGTCACGCCTTTGGACACCAGCAAGCGCGCTGTCGGGTTGTCCATGCCTTCCATGCTCAGCAATTGCTCGTCGGCGTTCTCGACCTTTTCCTCGGAGGCGATCGCTTCCGTCAACAACGCGTTGCGAGCGCGGGAGCGCAGTTCATTAACGGTCGTTTCGTCGAACGCCTCGATTTCCAGCATTTCCGAGAGCGGAACGTAAGCCACTTCTTCCACGGTGCTGAAACCTTCTTGCACCAAAATATCCGCCACCTCTTCGTCGACGTCGAGTTTTTCTATGAAGAGCTTGCGAATGCCGCTGAACTCTTCCTCGGATTTGGATTTGGCTTCATCGACGGTCATGATGTTGAGTTCCCAGCCCGTCAGTTCGGATGCGAGGCGCACGTTCTGGCCGCTGCGGCCGATGGACTGAGCGAGTTGATCCTCTTCGACCACTACGTCCATGCTGTGCTTCTCTTCGTCCACGACGATGGAGCTCACTTCAGCCGGCGCCAAGGCGCCGATTACAAACTGCGCCGGATCTTCCGACCATAGAATGATATCGACCCGCTCACCGGCCAGTTCGTTAGTCACGGACTGCACGCGGGAACCACGCATGCCTACACAGGTTCCAATGGGATCGATGCGTTTGTCGTTCGACTTAACGGCAATCTTGGCGCGCACACCAGGATCGCGGGCCGCCGCTTTGATCTCAAGTAAGCCTTCTTCGATCTCCGGCACTTCGAGTTCAAACAATTTCATAATGAATTCCGGCGCGATCCGCGACAGAATCAACTGTGGGCCGCGTCCAGCCCGCTCGACGCGGGACAGATAGGCGCGAACGCGGTCGCCGATACGCAGATTCTCTTTCAAGATCATCTGGTCTTTCGGCAAATAAGCCTCGAGACGGCCCGACTCGACAATGGCGTTGCCGCGCTCCATGCGCTTGATCGTACCGGTGACGAGAAATTCTTTGCGCTCAAGGAAATCATTGAGTATCTGCTCGCGCTCGGCTTCTCGAATTTTTTGCAGAATGACCTGTTTCGCCGCCTGCGCGCCGATACGGCCGAAGTCGACTGGTTCCAGCGGCTCTTCGTAATAATCACCGATGCCAAGATCAAGGTCGGGATGATCTTCTTTGATCTCCTTTAGCAACATCTGCTGTTCGTAATTTTCGAACTCTTCTTCCGGCACGATCAGCCAACGGCGAAAGGCATTGAATTCGCCCGTCTCGCGGTCGATTTCAACGCGCACTTCCATATCTTCCGTATATTTTTTCTTGGTCGCGGAAGCGAGCGCCATTTCCAGCGCAAGAAACACGATGTCCCGATCCACGTTTTTCTCGCGGGCTAGGGCATCGACCAACATCAATATTTCTCGACTCATCTCTACTCCCACTCAAAATTCCGGCTTGAG
Source organism: Pseudomonadota bacterium (assembly GCA_043733025.1). Lineage (GTDB taxonomy): Bacteria > Pseudomonadota > Gammaproteobacteria > Burkholderiales > JALYOK01 > JALYOK01. The sequence goes on from JAYTGZ010000067.1 coordinate 1,830, forward strand.
CCGCGCTTTGTGTACATTCGCAAGCTCAATCGCAAACGTTTTCCCGTCCGAATCCAACGCCAACAGCCCCTCCGCCAACACGCCGAGAGTACCGGTAAAATTTTTCTGGCCATCCATCGGCGCCTTCAGCTTCAGCTCGGCCCGCTCGCCGCGGAAACGCACGAAATCCGCGGCTTTTCTTAAGGGACGATCAAAACCCGGCGACGACACTTCCAACCGGTCGTAATCCACACCTTCCACGGCAAAAAAATGGCTGAGATGCTTGCTCACGGCGGCACAATCGTCGACGTTAATACCGTCGGCTTTGTCGATGATTACCCGCAGCTTAGCGCGGCCGAACCACTCGAAATCGACCAGTTCATAGCCCAATCCGTGCAGGGTGGGCTCCAGCAATTGCATCAAGTCCATAGGCATCGCACAAACAAAAAATGGGCGCCATGCCCATTCTAGTTATCCTTGAATTGTAACAAATTTTCTCGTCTAGGGGGTGACCATTCTGCCCCTACCCACTACACTTCACGCTGTTTTCAGCAAGAAATAGAGGGCCACAAGGCCCCCTACCCCAAATTACAATGATTATCCCCAAACCTTACTGATCACCGGAATGATTAGCAAAGCGACGATGTTGATGATCTTAATCAATGGGTTCACGGCGGGGCCCGCCGTATCTTTGTAAGGATCGCCGACGGTGTCGCCAGTCACCGCCGCCTTGTGAGCGTCGGAGCCTTTGCCGCCATGGTTGCCGTCTTCGATGTATTTCTTGGCATTGTCCCACGCGCCGCCACCCGTACACATGGAAATCGCCACGAATAAGCCGGTGACGATAGCGCCCATGAGCAAGCCGCCTAGCGCCGCCGGGCCGAGAATCAAACCCACCAGGATCGGTACGGCGACCGGCAATAACGACGGGATCATCATCTCCTTAATCGCCGCCTTGGTCAGCATATCCACCGCCGTGTGATACTCCGGCTTGGCTGTGCCCTCCATGATGCCTTTGATGTCGCGGAACTGTCGACGTACTTCCACCACCACCGCACCGGCCGCGCGGCCGACTGCTTCCATCGCCATGGCGCCGAAGAGGTAAGGAATCAAACCGCCGATGAACAGACCGATGATGACCATGTGATTCGATAGGTCGAAGACTGCTTTGATATCGGCCTTTTCCAGCCCGTGGGTGTAGTCGGCGAATAACACGAGCGCGGCAAGACCGGCGGAACCGATCGCGTATCCTTTGGTCACGGCCTTGGTCGTGTTGCCGACAGCGTCGAGTGGATCGGTGACATTGCGCACTTCCTTCGGCAATTCGCTCATCTCGGCAATACCACCGGCGTTATCGGTGATCGGGCCATAGGCGTCGAGGGCCACGATGATACCCGCCATCGATAGCATCGACGTCGCCGCGATGGCGATGCCGTAAAGGCCCGCACACCAATAGGCGGCCCAAATTGCCGCACAAACGGAAAGCACCGGCCACGCCGTCGATTTCATCGAAATACCGATACCGGCGATGATGTTGGTCGCATGGCCCGTGGTCGAGGCTTGCGCGACGTGGCGCACCGGCGCGTACTCGGTTGCCGTGTAGTATTCGGTGATGATGACCAACAGGCCCGTCAAGATCAGACCGACAACTGACGCTAAGAACAAGCTCATGGTCGACACACCCTCGATGCCGCTCATGATCCAATTGGTAACGGGGTAAAACGCGATCAACGACAATACCGCAGCGACGATCAATCCTTTATACAGCGCATTCATGATCTTGCCGGCGCCGCTGTATTTGACGAAGTAGCAACCAATGATCGAGGCGATAATCGACACGCCGCCGAGCGCAAGCGGGTAAGCCGCGGCCGCCGAGGCGTGACCTTTTAGTGTCAACACACCAAGCAACATGGTGGCGATAATCGTCACCGCGTAGGTTTCAAACAAGTCCGCCGCCATTCCGGCGCAGTCACCGACATTGTCGCCGACGTTATCGGCGATCACCGCTGGATTGCGCGGATCGTCCTCGGGAATGCCAGCCTCTACTTTTCCCACCAAGTCGGCGCCCACGTCCGCGCCCTTGGTGAAAATACCGCCACCCAGACGGGCGAAGATAGAGATCAGCGATGAACCAAATGCGAAGCCGATCAGAGGTTCGATGACGTGGTAGAGGTCCGTCGTGTCGTGGGCGGTTTCAACCAAGAACGAATAAAAACCCGCCACGCCCAACAAGCCCAGTCCGACCACCAACATGCCGGTGATCGCACCGCCGCGAAACGCCACGGTAAGTGCGGCGTTGATGCCGTTGCGCGCCGCTTCCGCGGTACGTACGTTGGCACGCACGGAAACATTCATGCCAATGAAGCCGGCGGCGCCGGAAAGAGTCGCGCCGATGGCGAAACCCAAAGCGGTCTGCCAATTCAAAAAAATTAGAATCACGACGAATAGAATCACGCCGACGACCCCGATGGTGCGATATTGCCGTTTCAAAAATGCCGACGCGCCTTGTTGAATGGCGCCGGCAATTTCTTGCATACGGGCGTTGCCAGCGGGTTGCGACATGATCCAACTGCGCGAAACGACACCGTACACAACGGCCAATACGCCGCAAATCAGCGCTAACCAAATTGGTTCAGACATGCTCCCTATCTCCTAATGATGACTTAAATAAAACTTGTTATGAATGCCAAAACCACTTGCCCGAAGAGCCAATGGCCCGCGGTGGCCCTATGGCCCTAGGCCACCCCGGGCCAGCCCCCACCCCGTATCCATGTGGCTCGTGGTAATGCTACCAATTAAATCTTGAACTCCGTTTTCAACTTTTTAGCGACGGCCAGGTTCTTCAAAACGACGTAATCCGGCATGCCATTTTTGAACGGCGGATAGTCCTCGCCGGCAATCAGCGGCGCGAGATAAGTCCGGCACTTCGCCGTGATGTGGAATCCATCCGCGCTGATGAAACTGCGCGGCATGAATTTCTCCTTGTTCGCCACGTCCTCTAACTTCACCATCTCGATCTTCCATTTGTATGGCTTGTCCGACAGGCGCTTAATGGCGGGCATCACCGCGTTGTGACCTTTGAGCGCGAACTCCACCGCCGCTTTGCCGACAGCGTAGGCCTGTTCCACGTCGGTTTTCGACGCGATGTGACGCGCCGCGCGCTGCAAATAATCGGCGACGGCCCAGTGATACTTGTACTTGAGTTTGTCTTTCACCAGATTCGCGATCACCGGCGCGACGCCGCCCAATTGCGCGTGGCCGAACGCGTCCTTCAGGCCGGATTCCGCGAGGAACGTGCCATCGGGGTTGCGCAATCCTTCCGATACCCCGATCACACAATAACCTTGCTGCTTAACCGTTTTCTCGACTTTCGCCAAAAACTTCGCTTCGTCGAAGATCACTTCGGGGAACAACAGAATATGTGGCGCATCGCCTGCTTTTTCCGCGGCGAGACCGCAAGCCGCCGTGATCCAACCGGCGTGACGGCCCATGACTTCCAGCACGAATACCTTGGTCGATGTCTTCGCCATTGAAGCGACATCGAAAGCCGCTTCGCGGATGCTGGTTGCGACGTATTTAGCGACCGAACCGAAGCCGGGACAGGTGTCGGTAATCGGCAAATCGTTATCGACGGTCTTCGGGACATGTACCGCGGTGATTGGATAGCCCAATTTCCCCGATATTTGCGATACCTTCAAGCACGTATCCGCCGAATCGCCACCGCCGTTGTAAAAGAAGTAGCCGATGTTGTGGGCTTTGAAGACTTCGATCAGGCGCTTGTATTGTGCACGGTTTTCTTCTAAGCCTTTGAGCTTGTAGCGGCAGGAACCGAACGCGCCTGACGGCGTCGTCTTTAGGCGCGCGATAGCCGCGGCGGAATCTTTGCTGGTGTCGATCAAGTCTTCCGTCAACGCGCCGATGATGCCATTACGCCCGGCGTAGACTTTGCCGATTTTGTCTTTGTGCTTGCGCGCGGTCTCGATCACGCCCGCCGCGCTGGCGTTGATCACCGCCGTCACGCCGCCGGACTGGGCATAAAATGCATTTTGTTTCGCCATGATCAGATTCCCATTAACTTAAGGCCGCGAATATGCGATCGCGAATCTCTTCCACTTTGCCGATGCCTGGAATCTTACGATAGCGCGGTGCTTGGGCATCGTTGCTCTTCGCCCAGCCGGTGTAATAGCCGACTAGCGGCTCCGTTTGATCGTGATAGACGTGCAGGCGCTTAGCGACAGTCTCTTCTTTATCATCGTCGCGCTGCATCAAATCTTCGCCGGTGATGTCATCTTTGCCCAGCACTTTCGGCGGATTGAAAACGAGGTGATACGTTCGGCCAGAAGCCACATGGGCGCGGCGGCCCGACATGCGCTTGATAATTTCGGCATCGTCCACTTCGATCTCGACCACGTAGTCAATTTTCACGCCCGCATTTTTCATCGCTTCGGCTTGCGGAATGGTGCGTGGGAAGCCATCGAACAGAAATCCGTTGTTACAATCCGCTTGCTTGATGCGTTCTTGCACCAAGCCGATGATGATGTCGTCGGACACCAAGCCGCCGGAATCCATCACCTTTTTCGCCGCCAAGCCCAGCGGCGTGCCCGCCTTCACCGCCGCGCGCAACATGTCGCCGGTGGAGATCTGCGGAATGCCGAATTTTTCCTTGACGTAATTCGCTTGCGTACCCTTGCCCGCGCCGGGTCCGCCCAATAGTATGAGTCGCATGGTTTTATCGTGTTGAGTGATGACCAAGCCGGACTAAATACCACCCCATGTCCGGCTAAACCCCGCGATGTTACAGTGGCTTGGCGTTGCGGTCAAACAGCGCGCGTACGCGCGCCAGGTCTTCCGCGGTGTCTACGCCGGGCGCCGGCGCGCCTTCGGTAACGAGGACGGCAATCTTGTATCCGTGCCACAGGGCGCGCAATTGCTCCAAGGCTTCGAAGCGCTCGATGGCAGGCGCCTCCAACGCCGGAAAGCGCCGCAGGAAGCCGGCACGATAGGCGTACAGCCCGATATGGCGGTAGAGCGGCAAGCCGGCCGGTACGCTTCTCGCTGTTTCAGCGAAGGCTTCACGCGCGTGAGGAATGGTCGCGCGGCTGAAATAGAGCGCCATGCCGTCGCGATCCAGTACGACTTTCACGACATTGGAGTTAAACACTTCTTCGTCCGTAGTAATCGGATGGCAGGCAGTCGCGATCGCCGCGCCAGGCTTGGCTTGCAGCAAACCGGCAACGGCCAGCACCAGTTCCGGCTCGATCAGCGGTTCGTCGCCTTGAATGTTGACGACGATGTCATCGTCCGGCAACGCGAGCGTGGCCGCCACCTCCGCCAAGCGATCGGTGCCCGTCGCATGATCAGCACGGGTCATGATGACCTCGAACCCGTGAGCACGGCTCGCTTGCGCAATGCCATCGTGATCTGTCGCGATCACAACGCGCGCGATACCACTAAGCCGCGCCCGCTCCGCCACGCGCACCACCATGGGTTTGCCAGCGATGTCGAGCAACGGTTTTCCAGGCAAGCGCGTCGAAGCAAAGCGCGCGGGGATGACTATTATCGGCACGATAATTCAAGGATGAAGGACGGGGTGGCCTTGCCCTTACTCGTCCGCCGGCAACTTTCGCGCTTCGTCCTCGATCATCACCGGAATATCGTCCTTGATCGGATAGGCCAAGCGACAGGGTTTGCAAATCAATTCCTGGTCCGCCTTGACATGCGTCAAGGCGCCTTTGCAAATGGGGCATACAAGAATTTCAAGCAGTTTGGGGTCCATAGATTGGTCTTAGCTTTGCAAGAAGATTGGCGCCGAAGCGCTCGTCGAGGGAGGCGGTCACGGCGAGCACCCACCAGGTTTCGCGCGCGAATGAACGGCATTTTACCGCATCCTTCTCCGTCATTAGAACGATCGCGTCGGCGCCGAA
>JAYTGZ010000068.1:0-2645 GCA_043733025.1 Pseudomonadota bacterium
GTTCGATGGATGTCATGCTACACGCCGCCCCTATCGCCCACGCCAGTGGCGCATTCTTTTTGCCGCACCTCATGCGCGGGGCGAAGCAGATCATCATGCCAAAATTCGACGCGGCGCAGTTTCTTACGATTGCGCAGCGGGAGCAAGCAACCGTGACATTCATCGTGCCGACCATGCTTGCGATGATTCTTGAGCAACCGAATGTTCAGAGCGCGAAACTCAACTTTCGCCGTCTCTGCTACGGGGCGGCGCCGATTGCGCCCGCCTTGATGCAGCGGGGTATAGCCGCCTTCGGCAACGTGTTCGCGCAAACCTACGGTCAAGCTGAATCGCCCATGGTGATCACTTGTTTGAAACCCGACGAACACGACCGCATCGGTTCCTGTGGCCGGCCCTATACTTTGGTCGCAGCCAAAATCGTCGACGATAACGACAGCGATGTCGCGACCGGCGAAGTGGGCGAGATCGTGTGCCGCGGCTTACAGCTCATGTCGCATTATTGGGAGCGGCCGGAAGAAACCGCCAAGGCAATGCGCAACGGTTGGCTGCATACCGGCGACATCGGCAGGATGGATGAAGATGGATTCTTCTACATCGTCGACCGCAAGAACGACATGTTGATCAGCGGCGGCTACAACGTTTATCCGCGCGAAGTCGAAGATGTGTTGCTTGCGGTTCCCGGCGTGGTCGAAGCTGCGGTGGTCGGATTGCCCGATGAAAAATGGGGCGACCGCGTTTATGCCGTGGTCAGCGGCAGGCCAGGACTCAAGCAGGACGCGGTTCTCCTGGCATGTAGCGAGCAATTGGCAGGCTACAAACAGCCCAAGGGAATCGAGATTTGGGACGAATTGCCGAAGAGTGTGGCGGGAAAAATACTGCGCCGCGAAGTGCGCGATCGAGTCATTGCGAAGATGAATGAAGTGAAGGTCTGAATGCGATGATAGATAAGTTTCAGGCGATGCATGGCCTTGCGATCAAAAAATTCGGCAGCGCCGCAGCGGTGGCCGATGCCCTGAATGGTGTCGAATCGGACGTGCAAGCATGTCTCGATCAAGCCTTGAGCGAGGGTTTGGCGATGGCGGCGAAGGGCGCGTTCATGCTGACGCCCAAAGGCCAGCAAGCGCTCGCGGCGGAATATCCGACGCAGTTTGCCTCGCTCCGGGCGAACGCCGCGTTTGCCGCGGGCTATGGCAAGTTCGAAATCATCAACAACGAACTCAAGCAACTCATCACCGATTGGCAGACCATGGTAGTCGCCGGCGAGACGGTGCCGAACGATCATTCGAATGCCGAGCATGACGAGAAAATTATCGCCAAACTCGGTGATGTGCATGAGCGAGCGGAACCCATGCTTGCGGGACTTGCCGCGACGCTGCCCCGCCTGTCGCGCTACAGCGCCCGGCTATGCGCCGCGCTGGATAAGGCCGAAAGCGGCGAGATCAACTTCGTCAGCGGCGCGAAGATTGATTCCTATCACACCGTGTGGTTCGAATTACATGAGGATTTGTTGCGCATTCTTGATCGCAAACGCGATGATTAACATGTCGCCCAAAATATTTCCTAGTGTCATTGCGAGCGGTCACCGTGATGGGTTACGGCGGATTGCAACCAGGAACCCAGTATTTACTAAGTTTTTCATTGTTGAGTGATCGTGCATTTGCCAATAGTAAGCCCACCCTTACCCCATCCCTCTCCCGCCGACGCGGGAGAGGGGGTATTCCCTCGCCCCGCTCACGGGGAGAGGGTTAGGGGGCTGTCATTCATTGGTGCAACCCTCGATGGACTCAGGTTCCTGGATAGGAACCCGAAGTGCGACGACGCGATCTCTGCTGGGCACAATCAACCTAAAGTGAGATTGCTTCCCCCGCATCAAGTGCGGGGCTAAAGGCGCGCCGCAATGACAAAGAGTATGACGCAGTACGCCACTAGCATCTGGGTGACATGATCGCCGAAGATTCCCGCTTCATTCTGCTGCTCGATGGCACGTCGCTGCCATCGAAGCAACTGATCGGCGGCAAAGCTTGGAGCATCGCGCGCATGCAGGCACTGGGTCTACCGGCGCCACCGGCTTTTGTGATCACCACGGAAGCCTGCCGCCATTATTTCGACTCCGGCCAATCTCACCATGGCCTGCTCGACGAAGCCATGGACGGCATTCGGTATCTTGAAAATATCGCGAATCGCCGCTTTGGCGGCGAGCAACGTCCGTTGCTGGTGTCCGTTCGTTCCGGCGCGCCGGTCAGTATGCCCGGCATGATGGACACGGTTCTAAACCTCGGCATGAACGATCAAACCGAGCGCGCCCTGGCAGTTGAGACCGGCGACGGCGCCTTTGCGCGCGACAGCCATCGGCGCTTCTTGGAACTCTACGCACGTATTGTTTTGCGCGCCACCGTCGAGGAATTGCCGCAGGCTGGCTTGCCTGCCGAATGGCGCGAGGTTATCGCTGCGGCGGGTAACGGCGCTGTGCCCGATTCGCCGATCGAGCAACTCAACGCCGCGATCCACGCCGTATTCGATTCCTGGAACAGCCGCCGCGCGAAAAAATATCGCGCTTATCACGGCATCGCCGGCGATATGGGAACCGCCGTAACCATACAGGCCATGGTGTTCGGCAACTGTGATGAGGGCTCCGGCACCGGCGT
>JAYTGZ010000069.1:0-3162 GCA_043733025.1 Pseudomonadota bacterium
GCGCCGGCTTCGGTGCTCGCGCCGTTTTACTACACGCAGTTGGTGTGGATCATTTTGTTCGGCTATCTCGCCTTCGGCGATTTCCCTGATGGCTGGACCTTGCTCGGCATCGTCGTCATCGTCGGCAGCGGCCTCTACGTCGCCTATGGCGAGCGCGTGCATTTTCGCAGGATCACGCGGCCCCCTTCGAAACTTGGGTATTAACATGCCTCGATCCATCGCCATGATGCTGTTGCTACTCGGCGCCACGCTGTTGGCAACCGAAAGACCCGTTAGCGTAAAATGTTTAAAATCATTCACCAGCAGGAGACGAAAATGCAAGATTTGATAATTAAGAACGCGATGGTCTACGACGGCACCGGCGCGGCGCCGCGCCTGGAGCAGGTGGCGGTCAAGGATGGCATGATCGCAGCGGTGGGCGCCGATTGTGGGCCCGCGCGCGAGGTGATCGACGCCGGCGGCCTGGCGCTCATGCCCGGCATCATCGACAACCACACCCATTACGACGCGCAGATCACCTGGGATCCACTTGCCTCGCCGTCGCCCGCTTTGGGCGTGACGACGGTGGTGATGGGCAACTGCGGCTTCACCATTGCGCCCTGCCGCCCGCAAGATCGCGACATCAATTTACGCAATCTCACCCACGTCGAAGGCATGTCGCTTGACGCATTGCGCGCTGGTGTCGACTGGCGCTTTGAAACCTTCCCGGAATTCTTGAATATGTTGGAAGAAAAGGGTGTGGGACCGAACGTGGCCGCCTTTATCGGCCACTCGTCCGTGCGCACTTGGGTGTTGGGCGAGGACGCCTCCAAGCGCGCCGCGACACCGGCGGAAGTCGAAGCAATGCGCTGCATCGTGTTAGATGGCTTGCAGGCGGGCGCGGTCGGATTCTCCACGACGACTTCGTATCAACATAACGGCGAGAACGGAATACCCATGCCGTCCCGCCTTGCCGATCAGCACGAAATGGAAACACTTGTCGGCGCCTTGAACGAAGCCAAGCGCGGCGTGTTCATGCTCACCAAAGCCTCGGACACGAAAATGTCATTCTTGGAATCCTTGGGGCAGGCAGCCAAACGACCTATGTTGGTCGCGGCGATTTTGCACAATCCGCTGGTGCCCGAAGAGGTGTTTGAAGACATGAAGGGTATCGCCACCGCACGCACCCGCGGCAGCGATATGTACGGCGCCGTGTCCTGTTGTCCGCTGCGATTCGAATTCACCATGCACGAGCCGTACGTGTTCGAGGCGCTGCCCTCCTGGGCGGCGGCGATGAAAGTCCATGGCGAAGACGCCAAGGCATTGTTCGCCAACGCCGAGTTCCGCCAGGGTGTGAAGAACGAACTCGCGAAAGTGCAACGCCGCATGTTCACCGGCGATTGGGGCAAGGTCCACGTCGCCATGGTCGCTGACGAAAAGAATAAGGCCTTCGAGGACAAGTCGATCGAAGAACTCGCCGCCGCCGGCAAACAGCATCCCCTCGATTGGATGCTCGATTTGGCGTTGGAGGAAGACCTCAACACCGTATTCACCGCCGTATTGCTCAACTGGGACGAAGCGGAAGTCGCGCGTTTACTCACGGACCCAAACGCCATCGTGTCGCTGTCCGACGCCGGCGCGCACCTGACCTTTCTCTGTGATGCCGCATTTGGCTTGCATTTCATGGGCCATTGGTCACGCGACAAGGGCCTGATGCCGCTGCAGCAAGCGGTGAAAAAAATCACCAGCGATCAAGCGAAATTTTTCGGCATCAAGAATCGTGGTGTGCTCAAGGTTGGCGCCCATGCCGATATGCTGTTGTTTGATCCAACGACTGTGGGTCGGGGCGAAGCCAAGCGCTTGTTCGACTTGCCTGCCGGCGGATCGCGCCTCACCACCGCGGCTAAGGGTTTGCATGGTGTTTGGGTGAACGGAAAGAAGATCGCCGATGCGCAAGGGTTGCGCGAGAGCGCTGGCCGGCCCGGAAAAGTGTTACGAGAGTTCCATCATTAATTTGTCGTCCCCGTGGAAATCGCGCCATGGACTTGAACGCTGTTATCGATCTGGTGTGGGACAACGCCCAGCGCGGCATTTATTATCCCGAGGCGCTACAAGGCAAGCTCTCCCTTGACGACGCTTACCGCGTGAACCTCGCCATCACCCAGCGCCGTCTTGCCCTCGGCGAAAAACAAGCGGGCTGGAAAGTCGGCGTGACTGCCAAAGCCATGCAGGAGCAGATGGGCGTGCATCAACCGGTGTTCGGCGTGTTGTTCGAAAGCGGGCGCCGGGACAATGGCGTGAGTTTGAATTTTTCCGATCTGATCGAACCCTCGGTTGAGAACGAATTGTGCATCACCATCGGTAACACCTTGCGTGGGCCGGGCGTGACGATAGCGCAAACGCGATCGGCAATTGCCGCGGTCGCGCCCGCCTTGGAGATTGTCGAACGGCGCGGCGTGTTCAGCGATCTACCCTTGGCAATGGCCGACAACGCCCAACAAAAACATTTCGTCAGCGGCAGGGAATCGGCCTGGCGGGGTAGCCCTAGGCTAGCTACTGGCCTAGGGCCAGAGCCAATATCCATGCGGCTCTCAGAGGCATCGGTAGAAGTGTATCTGAACGGCGTGTGGCAGGAAAAAGCGAGTGGCGCGGAAGTGATGGGTGATCCCGTTGCATCCGTCACTTGGCTCGCTAACAAATTGGCGGAATTCGATTTAGCGCTGCAAGCGGGAATGCGGGTGATGTCCGGCTCCTTCACCAGGCAATATCGCATCAAGCACGGCGATCGAATCGAATCGCGCTTCACTCCGTTCGGAACAGTTTCGGTCGCTTTCCCCTAGCGACGTGTCACGAATTCCGTGTTTTCTCCTGCCCGCGATGGCGTTGGGGATTGCGCTACATCGCTGGTGCGCCGTCGAACAAAACGTAGCCGCAACTTCTGTCTAAATAGAGGCTGCGAGCCGTGGTTTCAGCCAATCGACGATCAACTGATACACCGGTTCCGAGCTGATTTCGTTCAGCGTTTCGTGGTACATCCCGTCCCAGCGTTTAAAGGTTTTGTCGCCCGCCCCGGCCGCCGCGAAGAACGCCTCGCTCGCTCGGATGTCGGTCACGGCGTCGTCACCGCCATGCATTAACAGCAGCGGCGGGCGCAGCGCTCTGGCATGTGCCAACGCATCATTG
>JAYTGZ010000070.1:0-4751 GCA_043733025.1 Pseudomonadota bacterium
TTCGCCGATGGCTATGTGCTGATCGTCCCCGAGCGCACGGAAGTCGAAGCGGCGATTCACGTATTGTTTTTGCAAACGGCTGGCGACCTCATCGCCAACGTGAAAAACTTCATCGTCGCCGAAACCGGCAGCCGCGCGCGGGTCATCGAGCATTTCGCCGCGCTCGGCGACTTCGCATATTTCAACAACATCAGCACCGAGATCAGCACGGCGCGGGATTCGCGCATCGAGCATCTCAAACTGCAACAGGAGAGCGCCGCCGCGACCCACATCGCCGATATTCGCGCCACGCAAGCGCAAGCGAGCGAGTTCACATCGTATTCATTCGCGCTCGGCGGCATTCTGTCGCGCAACGATATCGCGACCTATTTCGACGGCGAGCACGGGAACTGCGTGATGAATGGTTTGTATCTCACCCAAGGCAAACAAGTCGTCGATCACCACACGCGCATTGATCACGCCAAGCCGCGCTGCGTGAGCCGCGAGTTCTACAAAGGTATCCTGGACGGCACATCGCGCGCGGTGTTTAACGGTAAAGTCATCGTTCATCGAGACGCGCAGCAGACGGACGCGTCGCAGAGCAACCGGAATTTGTTGCTATCGGAAAACGCCGAGGTCGACACTAAGCCGGAATTGGAGATTTATGCCGACGACGTGAAATGCGCCCACGGCGCAACGGTGGGCCAGCTCGACGCCAACCAATTGTTCTATCTGCGCACGCGCGGCATCGACGAAATCTCGGCGCGCACCTTGCTGATCTTCGCCTTCGCGGAAGACCTGGTGAGCGGATTGACCTACTTGCCGTTGCGCCAGCGCATGGAACATATCCTCATGAGCCGCTTGCCGGACGCCGATTTGCTGAAGGAATTTCTATGACCGCCGCCATTGCACCCCAGCACGAAGCCAGCATGGGCTACGACCTCGCCCGCGTGCGCGAGGATTTTCCGATCCTAAAAGAGTTGATCCACGGTAAGCCGCTCGTCTATCTCGACAACGCCGCGACTTCGCAGAAGCCGTGGCAAGTGATCAACGCCGAGCGCGATTACTACGTGCGGCTAAACGCGAATATTCATCGCGGCGTGCATGACTTAAGCCAGCGCGCGACGGACGCATTCGAAGGCGCGCGCAGCAAAGCACGGCAATTCATCAATGCGCGCAAGAATGAAGAAGTGATCTTCGTGCGCGGTACGACGGAAGCGATCAACCTCGTCGCCATGAGCTACGGCCGCACCAAGCTCAAAGCCGGCGACGAAATCATCGTCTCGGAAATGGAGCACCATTCCAACATCGTGCCGTGGCAGATGACCTGCGAAGCAACCGGCGCGGTGTTGCGCGTCATTCCCATCAGCGACAGCGGCGAGTTGGACATGGACGCCTATGCCAAGCTGCTGAACCAGCGCACCAAGATCGTCGCCATCACCCACGTCGCCAACGCGTTGGGCTCGATCACGCCGATTAAAAAGATCACGCAACTGGCTCATGCCGCCGGCGCGGTGGTGCTGGTGGATGGCGCGCAGGCGGCGCCGCACATCAAGATCGACGTGCAAGACATCGGCTGCGATTTTTATGCGCTGTCGGGCCACAAAATCTACGGCCCGACCGGCATCGGCATTTTGTATGGCAAGGAAGCATTGCTCGATGCGATGCCACCCTATCAAGGCGGCGGCGACATGATCCGCACGGTGAGCTTCCAGGAAACCACTTACAACGCATTGCCGTATAAGTTTGAAGCGGGCACGCCGTTCATCGCCGGCGCTATCGGCCTCGGCGCAGCGATCGATTACTTGAACGATCTGGGTCTTGATGACATCGGGAGCCACGATCACGATTTGCTGGAGTATGCGACGTCGCTATCGCGCGACGTTCCCGGCTTGAAGATCATCGGCACGGCCCGGGAAAAAGCGGGTGTATTTTCCTTCACGCTCGACGCTATTCATCCTCACGACATCGGCACGATACTCGATCACGAAGGCATCGCCATTCGCACCGGGCATCATTGCGCCATGCCGGTGATGGAGCGGCTCGGGATTGCCGCCACGGCGCGTGCTTCGTTTGGGCTGTACAACACCCGCGCGGAAGTCGAGGAGTTGTTCGCAGGCATTCGCAAAGTGCAGAAGGTGTTCGGCTGATGTCCGATTTAACTGACCTCTATCAAGAAGTCATCTTCGACCATAACAAGCGGCCGCGCAATTTCGGCAAGCTGGTCGAGCCGAACCGGTCCGCCAAGGGCTTCAATCCGCTCTGCGGCGATCGCATTACTCTGTACCTCGTCGTCGAGAATGGCGTGATTCGCGACGTGAGTTTCGAAGGACAAGGCTGTGCGATTTCAACGGCATCCGCATCGCTGCTGACGGAAACATTAAAAGGCAAAACCGAAGCGGAAGCGGAAGCGATGTTCAAAGACTTCCACGCCATGGTCACCACCGATGACGCTCAGCCGACGGAAGCGCTCGGCAAGCTGGAAGTGTTGAGCGGCGTGCGCGAGTTCCCGGCGCGGGTGAAATGCGCGACGCTCGCGTGGCACACGCTACAGGCCGCATTGAAAAACCAGCAAGACCCGATATCGACAGAATAGGTAAATGAGATGGGCGTAATGGATTGGCTATACAAAGATGATGACGAGCGTCCCGCGCAGGCCGAAGGCTTGCCGACGCCGTCGATGGACACCCTTGAAGGCAAAGTCGTACATGCCTTGCGGCAAGTGTTCGACCCGGAGATTCCGGTTAATATCTACGACCTCGGTTTGATCTACTCCATTGACATTGACGACGACAACCATGTCGCAATTGAAATGACGCTCACCGCCGCCGGCTGCCCGGTCGCACAGACGTTTCCCGGCACGGTGGAAAACGCCGTCAAGGCGGTCGAAGGCGTCAATGACGCAAAAGTCGAACTCGTTTGGGAACCGCCCTGGTCGCGGGACAATATGTCGGAAGCGGCGAAGTTGGAATTGGGCATGCTCTAAGGGTTTGAAATCCTATATAAAACTACGCCGCCGCAAATATTGCCGTAGAAGTTGTCATTTAGGGAACCGCCGGACCCGGCCGCCATACCAGCAACCGTTTCTCGGCGATGGTCACGAGTTTGTCCAGCAACAGCGCGAACAAGGTCAACACCAACACGCCGGCGAATACGGTGTTGATGTCGAACGATCCTTCCGCTTGCAAAATCAAATAGCCCACGCCGCGCGACGAACCCAGATATTCGCCGACCACGGCGCCGACGAAGGCCATGCCCACCGCCGTGTGCAAACTCGAAAACACCCACGCCGTGGCGCTCGGCAGATAGACATGCCACAACAAATCGCGTTTGCTCGCGCCCAACATACGCGCGTTGTTGAGCACCACCTGGCTGACATCTTTGACGCCGTGATAGACGGCGAAGAACACGACGAAGAATACGATGGTCACGCCGAGTAGCACTTTCGACCAGATCCCTAAGCCGAACCACATGGCGAAAATAGGCGCGAGGATAATGCGTGGCATCGCGTTGAAGGCTTTGAGATAGGGATCAAGCAAGCGCGCCGCCAAGGGAGACAGCGCGAGCCAAAGACCCACCGCGAGCCCCAACAAGGTCCCCAGGACGAAGGCGAGCACGGTCTCCAGCAACGTGATGGCGAGATGCGGAAAAATTTTTCCGCTGACGAACCATTCCCAAACACGCTGCAACACCATGAGCGGCTTACCGAAAAAAAACGATGGCAAAATTTCGAACTCGGTGAGCCCGTACCAGAGCAGGAACAGGGTGGCTAGAAGTCCAACCTGTGCGGCTCGCAACTTGAAATGCGCCTGCGAGGCAATCTGGGTGCGAGGGTTGTCTGTCATGAGTGGTTTGGGTTTGGTTTGCGTAATGTTACGGACAGCGGATGAATTTTGCCATAGCCTAGGAGCCTGTCGGACTTAAAGGAAATCATATTTCTCATTGTAATGCTGCTTTGCAGCATACCGTGCTAGGATGAAATGTCCACCTTTGTTGGGATGCGCCATGTTCGAAAACTTCAAGGCTCGGTATGGACGGCTCGTCGCGGGTGCAAAGAGCCGGTTCGCGTCCTGGTTTCGCCGCAAAACACCCATCTCTCGCGGGACGTGGCTGTCGGGCAAACATCGCGAGTCGTCGGGATTTTTAGTGTTTGCGCCGCTGATCTTGCCCAAGCGCGGCTACCGGCTCTATTTGCCCAGCGGCTATCGCAAAGACGAGCGCTTACCGCTGATCGTGATGCTGCACGGCTGCAAGCAGACCCCGGAAGCGTTCGCCGCCGGCACGCGCATCAACTTGCTCGCCGAGCGCGCGCGCTTCATCGTTCTCTATCCCGAGCAGGCGCGGCTCGCCAATCCTTACCGCTGCTGGAATTGGTTTGATCCATCGAACCACAACGGCAACGGCGAAGTGGCCATCATCGCGGGCATGGTGCGCGAAGTCGCGAAGCAACACAACGCCGACCCATCGCGCATCTACGTCGCCGGCCTCTCCGCCGGCGGCGCCCTCGCGAGCGCGCTGGCAAGTTGCCACGCGGATTTGTTTGCGGCCTGTGCCGTCCACTCCGGCTTGATGTTTCAAGCGGCGAGTTCCGTCGCCGCCGCGCGGCCGGCCATGCAAAACGGATCGCAGCGCGACCCGGAAAAGGCCGGCGAGAGCGCCTATAAAATATCCGGCCACAAGGTTCACGCCATGCCTGTGTTCGTGATCCATGGCGATGCGGACGATACCGTACATCCCGTCAACGCCGGGCAAATCATTGCCCAGTTCCTGGC
>JAYTGZ010000071.1:0-1573 GCA_043733025.1 Pseudomonadota bacterium
ACGCCCGACATGATTTTCCCCAGTACGGCATGTTTGCTACAAGCCAAGCTGGGTATCAAGCGTGGCGCCGCGTTCGACGTGCAAGCCGTGTGCACCGGATTTATTTACGCCATGGCGATCGCCGATAAATTTATTTGCTCCGGGCAACATCGTTGTGCCCTGGTGGTTGGCGCGGAGATCTTTTCGCGCATTCTGGATTGGAAAGACCGCGGCACTTGTGTGTTGTTCGGCGATGGCGCCGGCGCCGTCGTCATGCAAGCGAGCGCAACAGCGGGCTTGTACTCGAGTCATCTGCACGCCGATGGATCCTATGCCAATATTTTGTCGACGCCGGGATCCGTGAGAAATGGCGAAGTCTGCGGCGTGCCTTTCCTCAAAATGGAAGGTAACGCTGTGTTTAAGCTTGCGGTGCATGTGCTGGAAGAAGCGGGGCGGGAAGCCTTGGCCGCCAACCATATCTCTATCGAACAAGTCGATTGGTTTATCGCCCACCAAGCGAATGTTCGCATTATTAAAGCGACTGCGAAAAAATTGGGATTGCCGTTGGAACGCGTAGTGCTGACGGTGGAACAGCACGGCAACACCTCGGCGGCCTCAGTGCCATTGGCCCTTGACGTTGCCGTGCGTGACGGCCGAATCAAGCCGGGCCAAACCGTGTTGCTGGAAGGCGTCGGTGGCGGCTTCACCTGGGGTTCCATTCTGCTAAAAATATGAGCGCAATGAGCTTAGCGTTCGTTTTTCCCGGTCAAGGATCCCAAAGCGTCGGCATGATGGCCGGCCTTGCCCATATTCGCGTTGTCCGCGAGACCTTCGTCGAAGCGTCCGACTTACTTAAGCTCGACTTGTGGCACATGGTCACGCAAGGTCCGGCGGAAGACTTAAGTCAAACCGTTAACACCCAGCCCTTGATGCTGACGGCCGGTGTGGCGACCTGGCGCGCGTGGTTGAGCGCGAACGGCGTTCGGCCAACCTATTTCGCCGGGCACAGCCTGGGCGAATTCAGCGCACTAGTCGCAGCGGAAGCACTGAGTTTTTCCGACGCGGTTCCACTGGTTCGGTTTCGCGCCGAGGCAATGCAAGACGCCGTGCCCGTGGGGCAAGGTGGTATCGCAGCGATATTGGGTTTGGATGACGACGCCGTAAAGGCCGCTTGCCTTGAAGCGGCGCAGGGTGAGGTAGTTGAACCGGCGAACTACAATTCGCCCGGCCAGCTCGTGATTTCCGGGACGCGCACCGCCGTACAACGCGCCATTGAAGCGGCGAAGGCCAAAGGCGCCAAGCGCGCGGTGATGTTACCCATGAGCGTGCCAGCCCACAGTTCATTGATGCGGCCCGCGGCGGAGCGATTGCGCGAACGCATTGCGAACGTCGCAATGTCCGCACCAAAAACACCGGTCATCCAGAACGTCGACGTAAAAGATTATTCGGACCCGGTAGCTATCAAAGACGCATTGGTGCGCCAGCTCTACGGCCCCGTGCGTTGGATCGAAACGATCAACGCGCTCGCTGATTTGGGCATGAAACAAGTGGTCGAGTGCGGTCCAGGCAAAGTCTTGGTGGGCCTGAACAAACG
>JAYTGZ010000072.1:0-1969 GCA_043733025.1 Pseudomonadota bacterium
TTCCGGCGTGCCGCCCGCCAGGATAATGTCGACCTTATCTTTCAGGATCAAGCCCGCCGCCACTTCGCCGGCGCGGTTCGGATTGGATTGACTATCCTTGGCGATGATCTCGATCGGGAATTTTTTTCCGCCGATCGCCAAGCCGGCTTTCATGAGTTCGCGTACGGCGCCGATGACAAACTTGTCCGCCTCGCCGAAAGGCGCGAGTGGTCCCGACTCCGGCGACACGTAACCGATCTTGATTTTGCGTCCGGCCTGCGCGAAAGCGGTGTTGATGTAGGGAAAGCCCAAGGTTGCAACGGCCGCGGCGCCCGCCTGCAACACGCGGCGGCGCGATGCCGTGCGGTCGATCATGATCGGGTTTTTAGCTTGCTTGTCCTGCATGGTTCGCTCCTCGTTATTTGATCAAAGTGTTATGGGTAGTGTCCGTTGGTCTAACGCGCCGCTTAACTCGGTCGCCGGCCGAAGTATGCGTCATTGAGCAATTGTCTGATGGCGCCAAGCTCGATCGGCCTTGGGTTGTAGTAAGGATTCTTGGTCGCGATCTCCGCCGCCCTGTCGATATCCGATACTTGCATGCCGATGTCCTTCAGCGCTAGAGGCGCGCCGATGGATTTTACTAATTCTTACAAGCCACGAGCCGTATCCAGCTTGGCGGATAGGCCCAGTGCCTTTGCGAGCCGCACCATTGCTTGCTCTGCAGCCGGCGCATTATAGGCAACCGCATGGGGCAAGACGATGGTGTGAGTCTCCGCATGGGGCAAATTGAAGCTGCCGCCGAGCGTGTGGCAAAGTTTATGATGCAGCGCCATACCCACGGCGCCGAGGGTCGCCCGCGCGAGCCACGCACCGTATTGCGCATCGCCGCGGGCGGTGATGTCGCGCTCCAAATATTGCAACCTGCCGGGGCCGAATACGACGCGCGGAAACTGAGCGCTAAAGATAAACGGGTTCATGCCGCCGCGAGGGATTCCGTTTGGGTCAACGGAACACCGGTCAAGCGTTGCAATTCCGCCAGCGACAGGCCATCGATCATCTCCACCACGCGCAAACCCGCCGGTGTCACGTCGATCACCGCTAGGTCAGTGTAGATGCGGTTCACGCAACCGATGCCGGTGAGCGGATAGGTGCAATGCTCGACAATCTTGCTCTCGCCGGTCTTGGTTTGATGCTCCATCATCACGAAGACTTTCTTCGCGCCAATGGCCAAATCCATCGCGCCGCCGACAGCGGGAATCGCGCCGGGCGCGCCGGTGTGCCAGTTAGCGAGATCGCCGCCGACCGACACCTGAAACGCACCGAGCACACAAAAATCCAAATGCCCGCCGCGCATCATGGCGAAGGAATCGGCGTGATGAAAATACGCGCCGCCGGGCAAAATCGTCACCGGCTGTTTGCCGGCGTTGATTAGGTCTTCGTCTTCTTCACCCGGCGCGGGCGCGGGGCCCATGCCGAGCAGACCGTTCTCGCTATGCAGAAAAATATCGCGGTCCTTCGGCAAATGATTCGCCACCAAGGTCGGCAAGCCGATGCCGAGATTGACGTAAGCCCCCTCAGGAATATCGCGCGCCACACGGGCGGCGATTTGGTCGCGATTGCGTCTATTCATTCCAGCATACCTTCTTTACTGTCATTCCCGCTAAGGCGTGAATCCATTTTTCCTATTCGATGCTGCATGCAGGGAAAAACCAATAACCGTCGTCCCCGCGAAAGCGGGGACCCAGCGTCTTTGTATTTGAACGACACTGGATTCCCGCCTTCGCGGGAATGACGTGTTGGGTTTTCGACTGGTTTTATACTTATCCATCATCAAGGCAAAACTACGCCGCCACTTTCAATTTTGTCGCGACCTGAACAACCCGTTTTACATAAATCCCCGGCGTCACAATCGCCTCGGGATCCAAATCACCCAACTCGACTATCTCCGAAACCTGTACGACAGAACACTTCGCCGCACTCAGCATAATCG
>JAYTGZ010000073.1:0-6122 GCA_043733025.1 Pseudomonadota bacterium
GGCGGATCGTTGGATCGTCAGCCGCTTGCAGCGCGCCGAGCAAGAAGCGAACAATCAATTCGCTGCGCTCCGCTTCGATCTCGTCGCCCGTGCTGTATATGAATTTACCTGGGACGAGTATTGCGATTGGTACGTGGAACTCGCGAAAGTCCAATTGCAGCAGGGTAACGAAGCTCAACAACGCGCTACGCGTCGAACATTGCTGGGTGTGCTCGAAGCGATGCTGCGCCTCGCCCATCCGATCATCCCATTCATCACCGAAGAGTTGTGGCAGATAGTGGCGCCTCTTGCGAAACGGACGGGTGGCCCTAGGCCAGCCCCCGACTCGATCGTCCTGCAACCCTACCCCGTCGCGGAACTCGGCGGCATCGACGAAGAATCGGAAACTTGGGTTGATGAACTAAAGGAAATGATTAACGCTGTGCGGACGTTACGCAGCGAAATGAATCTTTCGCCCGCCGAGCGTGTGCCGCTGGTCGTCGAAGGCGATACGGAACGTCTAAAGCGGTACGTACCCTATCTTAAAACCCTTGCGAAACTGAGTGAGGTGAGTTTTGGGGAAGGCTCCATCGAAAATTTCGTCGGAGGTGGCCAAGCCCATGCGGTGATGACCGCCCGTGTGAGCAATGCCACGCTCATGCTCAAAATTGAAATCGATGTCGCGGCGGAGCGGGAACGTCTGGCAAAAGAAATCGCACGGCTCGAAATCGAAATCGCCAAAGCCGATGGTAAGCTCGGCAACGCCAGCTTCGTCGCGCGCGCACCGGCGCAAGTGGTCGAACAGGAAAAAGCCCGCGTGGCGGATTTCGGTAACAAACTAAACACGCTGCAAACACAACTGAAACGATTGGGTTAAACCATGGCGGAACAATTCGATGCGAAGCGTTATCTGGTCAAACCCGGCCAGAAGGTGAATTTGAAGGATTGGGATCCAGGGGAACGCCGCCTGAGTAGCGGGGACAAGGCGGTCGATGCACAAACCCTTGCTACTCTGAACGAGCGTTTGGACAAGTTGCAGGATCTGCTGTTCGCCGCACACAAACACAAGCTATTGCTGGTGTTGCAAGGCATGGATACCTCGGGAAAGGATGGCACGATACGCAGTGTATTCAACTCCGTCGATCCGTTGGGCGTGCGCGTCGCGAGCTTTAAAGCGCCGACGGAGGACGAACTCGACCGCGACTTTCTGTGGCGCGTCCACAAGCAAGTCCCCGGCAAAGGCGAGATCGTTATCTTCAATCGTAGTCACTATGAAGATGTGTTGATTGTCCCGGTGCATGGCTGGATCACGCCGGAGGAATGCGAACGCCGTTATAAAGAGATCAACGAGTTCGAGAGGCTGCTGAGCGACAGCGACACAATCTTCATTAAATGCTTCCTGTACATTTCCAAAAATGAACAGAAAGCGCGCTTGGAAGAACGGCTTGCCAATCCGCAGAAACGTTGGAAGTTTCGTCTTGGCGATCTTGCCGAACGCAAGCTTTGGAAGAAATATATACAGGCCTACGAAAGCGCCCTCGCCGCGACGAGTGCCAGATCGGCGCCTTGGTACGTAGTCCCCGCCGACTCGAAAACTGAACGCAATCTGATCGTCTCTTCGTTACTGATGCAAACGCTGGAAAATTTGAAGATGCAGTATCCGGAACCTGAAGACGATCTCTCGGGCGTCGTGGTCGAATAGCCTTAAAAGGAAATATGATGAAGATAGAATCAAAAATTAATGCTTGGATAGGTTTCATTTTGCTCGGCTTGGCATCTTCTTGGGCGATGGCGGGCGACAACGCCATCATCAAGAATAAGTCTCTCGACGCGCCGCGCAAAGAACTCGATACCGCGGTCTATGTGACGAAAGTCAACGATCTCGACATGGAAGAAGGTCAAGCGGAAATCGAAGTTACCGCCGGCGAGCGGACGCTGGACATCGAATGCATCGTGCGGACTTTCGTGGGCATGGGTAGCGTGGATCTCGGCAAGTCCACGCGCATGAATGTCAAGCTGGAAGCCGGGCGCACCTACCAGCTTGGCGCCAAGACGACGCGGGAAGGCGAGTGCACGCCAACCTTGCAATGAACCTAGAAACGGCAGTTTATCGCTGAATTACAAAAGTACGCATGTGGAAACCCAGTGTTACCGTCGCCGGTGTGATCGAACGTGATGGCCGTTTCCTTTTCGTCGAAGAGGAAGCGGACGGGGTGATCGTCATCAATCAGCCGGCGGGCCATCTTGATCCAAACGAATCCTTGCTGCACGCCGTAGCGCGCGAGGTGTTGGAAGAAACGCGTTACCGGTTTACACCAACTGCCCTGGTGGGGATTTATTTGTGGCCCCACGAGACCAAGGACATCACCTATTTGCGATTTGCGTTCACCGGCGAGATCACCGGTGAAGATAAAGAACGGCAATTGGACACGGGAATTTTGCGTCCGCTCTGGCTGACAGCGGAAGAATTGCATCTGGAAGGAGATCGCCATCGCAGTAAACTGGTCTCCCGTTGCATCGAGGATTATGAGTCCGGGAAGCGTTATCCGTTGGAACTGCTGGCGTCCTATTTTTGAATGAAAGAGCATGGCTAGCGAACGTGTGGTTGTTGGTCTATCCGGCGGCGTGGATTCCGCCGTCGCGGCCTTGTTGTTGAAGCAGCAAGGCTATGAAGTCATCGGCCTCTTTATGAAAAACTGGGAGGACGACGACACCGATGAATATTGCCCGTCGCGGGTCGATCTTGTTGACGCCGCCGCCGTGGCGGATCGCATCGGTATCGAACTGGAGGCGGTAAACTTTTCCACCGAGTACAAAAACCGCGTCTTCTCGATTTTCCTCGAAGAATACCGAGCGGGCCGCACGCCGAATCCCGATGTGTTGTGCAACGCCGAGATCAAGTTCAAAGCTTTCCTCGATCACGCGCTCGAGCTGGGCGCGGACTATATGGCGACGGGACACTACGCGCGGCTCGAACACTCGAATGGTTCCGTGTTTTTGACGAAAGCGTTGGACGACAGCAAAGATCAGAGCTATTTCTTGTATCGCTTGAACCAAGCGCAATTGAGCAAGACGCTATTCCCGCTCGGTGACCTGCGCAAGACCGAAGTGCGCGAGATCGCGCTCAAGCACGGCCTACCGAATCACGCCAAGAAGGACAGCACTGGTATTTGTTTCATCGGCGAGCGCCCGTTTCGCGAATTTCTGAGTCGTTACTTGCCCAAGCAACCGGGCGCGATGCGCACGCCGGAAGGCAAGCACATCGGCGAGCATCAGGGCTTGATGTACCACACCATCGGCCAGCGCCAAGGCTTGGGCATCGGTGGACCGGGCGAACCGTGGTTCGTGGCGGCTAAAGATGTTGTGGGGAATATTCTCTACGTGGTGCAAGGCCACGACCATCCCGCTTTGCTGAAACCCACATTGAGCGCGATGGACTTATCGTGGATCGCCGGCGATGCGCCCGCGACAACGGCGAGTTATGGCGCGAAGACTCGCTACCGGCAACGGGATGCCGCGTGCCGCATCGATGAGATGAGGTTGGATGCTTGCGACGTGTCGTTCTCTGAGCCGCAATGGGCGGTGACCCCTGGGCAGTCAGTGGTGTTGTACGACCGTGACGTGTGTTTGGGCGGCGGGATTATTCAATAAGGAAGCTCTGAATAAGTTCGAGTTCTAAGTGAGACAAGGCGCGAGCAAAAAATATCGACGCCGCATATTGGTGATATGTAAGGAGATATTTTTTGTGAGTAACGCAGTATCACGACGAAATCGGACTTATTCAGAGCTTCCTAAACATACACGCCAGGAACCGCATAGATACTGGCTCACAGCCATGCATAGCCTGGAAGCCGCTCCAGTACAGGGTGGGGAGCCGGCCTAGGTCCACCTCGGGCCATTGCCTTTCAGCGCATTAGCCCGGCGGAACGGTATTCTTGAACGAATCGCGCTTGGCGAGTTTGTCGATGAGTTGGCCCAGATTAGGATAATCCTTGCGCCAGTGCACCTCGGAAAAACGAAAGTCCAAATAGAACAGCGCGCACCCGACGACGATATCGGCGAGGTTAAAACTACGGCCGGTGCACCACGCGCTTTCCCCTAGGTCCTGCGACATGGTTTTGAGACCGCGCTCGATCTTGCCGCTCTGGCGCGCAATCCATTCGGTGCTTTGCAGTTGCGGCACGCGTTTTTTTTCCAGCACGATGGCGACCGCCGCGTCCAACACGCCGTCCGCCAGCGCTTCCCAACGCTTCACTTGGATGCGCGGGCGCGTCGTCTCGGGAATGAGCTGTCCGACCGGCGTCACGCTATCGAGATACTCCAATATCACCGGTGAATCGTACAGTGCGGTGCCATCATCCAGCAACAGGCACGGCGCTTTCCCCAACGGGTTGAATTTCAGCAACTCGGAATTCGGGTCCCACACATCCGTCAGCACGAGTTCGTAGTCGATGCGTTTCTCCGCGAGCATGACGCGCGCTTTACGCCCATACGGGCTGGTAAGTGAAGCATAGAGTTTCATTATTATTCCTGCTAATTCCTTGCGGGGCGATGGAACAAAACCAAATGTGATCGAAAATCAATACAGAACATCGTAGGATTATATCATTCTGTTTTCGTTGAGAAACTAGCAACCCATTCATTTTTTCCCCGACCGGGAGTCAACTGGCCCATGATAAAATATGGTCCACCCTAAGTCGACCCTATCCGTGAACCCTATCTCCGCCCTCTCCCCCCTCGATGGCCGCTACCGTGCCAAAGTCGAGTCCTTGGCGCATTACTTCAGCGAGTACGGCCTCATCCGTTATCGATTGCGTGTCGAACTCGAGTGGTTCAAGGCCCTCAGCGCGGAACCGAGGCTAAAGGAGATTCCAACCTTCTCGGCCGCGACCCAGCAGGGGTTAAAGGAAATCGTCATACACTTTAGCGAACAAGATGCCGGCGCCGTCAAGGCGATCGAGGCGAAAACCAACCACGATGTCAAAGCGCTGGAATACTGGCTGAAAGATAAGCTCGCGGCTTTTCCCGAGGCCCTGGCGGCTTCGGAATTCATCCACTTCGCCTGCACGTCGGAGGATATCAACAACCTGGCCTATGGCCTGATGTTGCAGGAAGCGCGCCGCCAAGTGATGTTGCCGGCAATCAACGAGATCGTCACCAAGCTGCGCGATCTCGCCCATCGCCACGCAGTCCAGGCGATGTTGTCGCGCACCCACGGCCAAGCGGCCACGCCGACCACCCTGGGCAAGGAGATGGCGAACGTCGTGGCTCGACTGGAGCGCGCCACGACCAAGCTTGCCGCGGTTTCCCTCACCGGCAAAATCAACGGCGCAGTCGGCAATTACAATGCCCACCTCGCCGCCTATCCCGATTTCGATTGGGAGGTATTGGCGCGAAAATTCGTCGAAAACTTGGGACTCGAATTCAATCCTTACACCATCCAGATCGAGCCCCACGACAGCGTCGCGGAACTGTTCGACGCCTACGCCCGCATCAACACCATCCTCATCGACCTTAATCGCGATATCTGGGGCTATGTGTCGCTCGGCTATTTCAAACAAAAAGTGACGGCTGGCGAAGTTGGTTCCTCGACCATGCCCCACAAGGTCAACCCCATCGACTTCGAAAACGCCGAGGGCAATCTGGGTGTGGCCAATGCCTTGCTGCGCCACTTGAGCGACAAGTTGCCGATCTCGCGCTGGCAACGGGACTTGAGCGATTCCACGGTGTTGCGTAATGCCGGCGTCGCGTGTGGATATAGCTTATTGGCTTACGATTCTTGCCTTAAGGGATTGGGCAAATTGGAAGCGAATCCCCAGCGGCTAGCGGAAGATTTGGAGGCGAATTGGGAAGTGCTGGCCGAGCCGATTCAGACGGTGATGCGCCGCTATGGTGTGGCGAATCCCTATGAGCAACTGAAAGAACTCACCCGCGGCAAAGCACGCATTACTCGCGAGGAATTGCGGGTGTTTATTGAAAAATTGAATATCCCCGAGAGTGCGAAGCAAGGCTTGCTTGAATTAACGCCGGCGAATTATTTGGGCAAGGCGGTCGATCTCGCTAAAAGAATTTAGTACCCTCTACCGTTGAAGTTGTCATCCCCGCGAAGGCGGGGATCCATTTGGCTTTAGAAATTCAACATG
>JAYTGZ010000074.1:0-3922 GCA_043733025.1 Pseudomonadota bacterium
ATCAAGGTGCTCTTGCCGTCGTCGACGCTGCCCGCCGTGGTGAAGCGCAGCAACTCCATGGTTTCCGGCGCATGTAAAAGGGTAACGCTCATCAGAAATATCCTTCTTTCTTGCGCAACTCCATGGAAGCGTCAGAGGTTTGATCGTCGAGGCGTGTCGCGCCGCGTTCGGTGATGCGCGTCAATGCCGTTTCGGCGATGATGTCTTGGCAATCCTTGGCAATGGATTCCACCGGCGCCGTGCAGGTGATGTCGCCGACGGTGCGAAAACGCACGGAAACCTGCTCGACAGCTTCGCCGGCCTTGGGCGGCGTGAGTTCCGTCACCGGAACCAGTGCGCCGCCGCGACGAATCACGGGGCGAACATGGGCATAGTAGATCGACGGCACGGCAAGCTTCTCGCGCTCGATGTACTGCCACACGTCGAGCTCAGTCCAGTTACTGATGGGGAATACGCGCATATGCTCGCCCTTGTTCACGCGCGTGTTATACAGGCTCCACAATTCCGGCCGCTGATTTTTCGGATCCCATTGGCCGAACTCGTCGCGGAACGAGAACATGCGCTCCTTGGCGCGGGACTTCTCTTCGTCGCGGCGCGCGCCGCCGAAGCAGGCGTCGAAGCCGAATTCGTTGATCGCGTCGAGCAACGTGATGCTTTGATAGGCGTTGCGGCTTTCATCGGGACGGCGCAAGCGAATGCGGCCTTGCGCGATGGAGTCTTCCAACGAACGCACGATCAAGCGCTCGCCCAACTCCGCCGTGCGCTCATCGCGAAACTGGATCACTTCCGGGAAATTGTGGCCCGTGTCGATGTGCATCAGCGGGAACGGAAATTTACCGGGGCGAAATGCTTTTTCCGCCAGGCGTAGCATGACGATGGAGTCCTTGCCGCCAGAGAAAAACAACACCGGGTTGCTGCATTCCGCGGCGACCTCGCGCATGATGTGTATGGCTTCGGCTTCCAGCCAATCGAGGTGGCTGATGCGAGTAACGGCCGTCGTATCGGCCTGGGTTAAGCGAGTCGTGGGGGCGCTGGAGTCCAATTCGTGCTCTTTTAAGTTTGCTAACATTTTTGTATCGCCTCGGTTTATGATGAAACCGTGACAGCGTAAGCGGTTTTTTTCGCATGTAAGCCGCACTCTTTTTGTTCGGCGTTTTCCCACCACCAGCGTCCGGCACGAACCTCTTCGCCAGGTTCAATGGCGCGGGTGCAAGGCGCACAGCCGATGCTGGGATAGCCTTGATCGTGTAGCGCGTTGTAGGGCACGCTGAAGTCGTGGATGTAGTCCCAAACGTCGTCCTCGGTCCAGTCGATCAGCGGATTGAATTTTTGTAAGCCATTGGCCGCATCGAATTCCGCCACGACCAGGTTTTTTCGCGTCACCGCTTGCTCGCGGCGCAGCCCGGTGATCCATGCCGCTTTGCCTTTGAGTGCGCGCTGCAACGGCTCGACCTTGCGCACGTGGCAGCAATCCTGCCGTTGCGCGACGCTGTCGCGAAAGCCGTTTATGCCGTTGATGCGAACATAGTTTTCGACGCCACTTTGCTCGGGAAAATACACTCTGATTTTGCGCCGATAATGTTTGGTGGCGCGGTCGATCAGGTCATAGGTTTCCGCCGGCAAGCGGCCGGTGTCAATGGAAAAAATCTCGATGGCCGGCGCGTATTTGGTGATGAGATCCATCAGCACCATGTCTTCCGCGCCCAGGCTGTTGGCGAACGCCACTGAAGCGTGGTCAGCGGCGATCTGCTTGAGTAGTTGCTGGGTCGTCAGCAATTTGTTGGCGAAAGACACGTTCGTTCGTCCTTAGTCGGTGGTGGAAAGTTGGCGGCGCTTGAATAGCGGCAAGGGCTGATCCCAGGCACCCTGATAACTTTCGCTAAAGTCGTTCAAGCTCTGGAGCGCGGCCTCGATATTTTTGTCGGCGCGGATGGCGAAGGCGTTGAAGCCGCTGCGTTTCAGATAAAACAACTGATCTTGCAGCACGTCGCCCACGGCGCGCAGTTCATTGCCGTAGCGATAGCGTTCGCGCAGCAGCCGGCCCAGAGAATAGCCGCGGCCGTCGGTAAACTTGGCAAAGTGAATCGCGATGACGCTGAACAGCGATACATCGGCGCCAATGGGTGCGGGTTCGTCGTTGCCCTGTAGAAATAAGCCAAGCTGCCCGTCGCGCGTCATCAATTCCTCACGCCGCGATTGCCACACCTGGAGCGGAACAATAAGTTGTGGCGCGTCCTTAACGCTGGGCAGCGGCGCCGTGTCGTCCCCACTGAATAGGATCCACTGGTCTTCGACGATCGCGCCGTCGCGAATGATATTAGGCATGGGCGAGTTCCTTCGCGTGTCTTTGATTGCGATAAACATCGGTCTTGAACGGCTCGATGCCGAGGCGGTCGACGGTGTCGACGAATTGCTCATCCGCGTAGCGGTTTTCAAGATAGGTTTGCACCAGGCGCTCGATCACGTCGGGCACGTCCGCCGCGGCGAACGACGGGCCGATGACATCGCCCAGCGCGGTCGGCCGGGTGCGGCCGTTGTCGTCGAGCGCCCGGCCGGAATGTCCACCGATGCTGATCTGGTACCACTCGGAGCCGCTCTTATCGACGCCGAGAATGCCGATGTGGCCCACGTGATGATGGCCGCACGAATTCATGCAACCGGAAATGTTGAGATCCAGTTCACCGATGTCATGCTGGTAGTCGAGGTTCTCGAAGCGCTGCTGTATCGATTCGGCGATGGGAAGGGATTTCGCATTGGCCAGCGAGCAAAAATCGCCGCCTGGGCAGCAGACGATGTTGCTGATCAAGCCGATATTCGGCGTGGCGAGTCCGGCCGCTTTCGCTTTTTGCCAGAGCGCGAACAGATCGCTTTGTTTCACGTCGGCCAAAATCAAATTCTGTTCGTGGGAAACGCGCAACTCACCGAAGCTGAACGCGTCAGCCCAGTCAGCCACTTGCTCCATTTGTTGGTCCGTTAAATCGCCAGGCGCAACGCCGAGCGGCTTTAACGACAACGTCACGCTGCGATAGCCGGAAACACGATGGGGATGAGCGGAACGCTTCACCCACGTGGCGAACGCTTTGTCTTGGCTGAGATGCTGGTAGTAACCAGCGTCCACCGCCCTCAACGCTTCATATTTCGGGTCGGTGAAATGCTGGGTAACCCGCGCCAATTCCGCTTCCGTGAGCGTCGCCGGGCCGTCTTTGATGTGCTGCCATTCGGCTTCGACTTCTTCGGCGAATTTCTGCGGTGTCAGCGCCTTCACCAAAATCTTGATGCGTGCTTTGTATAAGTTATCGCGGCGGCCATAGCGGTTATAGACGCGCAGCGCCGCTTCCAGATAGCTCATCATGTGTTGCCACGGCAAACCGGTCTTGATGACGTGGCCGACGATGGGCGTGCGGCCCAGGCCGCCTCCGATCAGCACGTCCAACACTACCGCGCCGCTGTCGTCACGGCGCAGATAAACGCCTATGTCGTGCACTGCCGTCGCGGCGCGATCTTCCTTCGAGCCGCTCACGGCGATCTTGAATTTGCGCGGCAGGTAAGCGAACTCGGGATGAAAGGTCGACCACTGGCGCAGTACTTCACAATAGGGCCGCGGATCCACGACCTCATCTTCCGCCACACCAGCGAAGTGATCGCTGGTGATATTGCGAATGCAATTGCCACTGGTTTGGATCGCGTGCATTTCCACCGACGCGAGGTCGGCGAGAATATCCGGCGTGTCTTCCAGCTTGGGCCAGTTGTACTGGATGTTCTGGCGCGTAGTGAAATGCGCATAATTTTTGTCGTACTTGCGTGCGATGTGCGCCAGCATGCGAAGCTGTTTTGACGACAGCATGCCGTAGGGAATCGCCACCCGCAGCATCGGCGCGACACGCTGAATGTAGAGGCCGTTTTGCAAGCGTAGCGGACGAAA
>JAYTGZ010000075.1:0-2469 GCA_043733025.1 Pseudomonadota bacterium
TCTTGAGCAGCCTCGAATTCGCCGTGCACGATCAGGCCGGGGATTTCACTCAGCATGTTTCTTAGACCTTCACGCAGCGCGATAGAGTCTTCCACGAGAACAATTTTGGCTAGGTTACGACTCACGATTTAATCATCCTTTCTCTTCGACTCAGTGTGAACCAACCCCAAGTTGAGTTGGTAGATGAGATGATGGCAAAGAAACGGCGTCCGCATAATCGGCGAAAGCCGAATTTGCTGTGAGGGAACTAGGACGGCACATTGGGGTTTCCCCTAGGGCGTTAGGGGTTCCCCTACACGCGCAACATTATTGAGTGCGCACGATGAAGTTTGCAGCCTGTTTGCGGCGCCCTCCCAAGCGGAGGAAGAAAGCGTGGCTGGAGGGTGAAACGATGCCTCACGGCGCAATCGGGGACAAGCGTGGAATTGCTCCTATAGGAACAAGCGGGAGCCTAGTCGAGCAGCTCTTTTTTCAGTGCGTAACGGGTCAGATCGGCGTTGTTTTCCAGGCCTAATTTTTGCAGGATGCGGGCGCGGTGAGTGGTAACGGTTTTTGGGCTGATGTGCAATTCATCGGCGATCGCCACCAGACTCTTGCCGTGTGCGATGCGCTTTAGGATTGTGAATTCTTTCTCCGATAGCGTCTCGTGCGGGGACGGGTTTTCCTCGCCGCCCAGACTCCGGGCAAACCGCTCCGCGAGCGTAGCGCTAATGTATTTGCCACCGGCGGCGACACGGCGGATCGCGGCAAGCAAGAACTCCGGCGCGCTCTCCTTGTTCAAGAAACCATCGGCGCCGCTCTTGAGCGCTTGCAACGCGAATTGATCTTCCCGAAAGGCGCTCAGGATGAGCACCGAAATGTGAAGCTGTTTGCTCTTTGCCAACTTGAGCAACTCCCAGCCCGATTCCCCCGGTAGCGAAAGATCGAGCACCAAAACATCGAACGGGCAACCGCCGAGCAATGTGCGCGCCTCGGCGGCAGAAGCGGCTTCACCCGCCACCACCATATCCGGTTGATCGTTGAGGAGAGATCTTAGGCCCGCGCGAACGATGGCATGATCGTCGACGATCAGGACTTGAGTCTTGTGAGACACGCCTTGCACGTGCGCCGTCCGCATATCTCTCGCTGAAATTAGTTGTTGCTGTTGCATGTAATTGTACGCTCTGTCGCACTAACCGAATGTTGAAATCCAGATCGCCGGAGTGTCGCTGCCATTTCCACACCGCCATGAAATGCGCACGGAAAGGCGACATGGACGGCAGGAAATGGTGTAACTTCAAAGTAACTTCCTGGGCGCGCGCCGGGTGGCGCAGAGCAGCCGCGGCGGCGACGGCTACCGCGAGCAACCGCGGGATGTGGGTGGAACGACGAACCATTGTTGTTCTCCTGATGGAATCATGTAATTTAAGCCAGCGGCATTGTCACAGGTTTGGCTGACCTGGTCTGAGAGGCAATGGCCCGAGGCCAGTGGCTAGGCTAGGGCCACCCCGTATCCATGCGGCTCTCCCGACTACCCCCTTGCAGGTTTAGGGTGGTGTTGATTAGTATATTGAACTTAGCCAAAGATCAAGCTGCGACGGCCCCGCGATAACGACGAACGTGCCGTTCAACATTTCAAGGAGGAATAGATGGCGAACTACTCAGTAAACGTAAATGGTCAAACGCGGACGGTGGAGGCCGACTCCGATACGCCGTTGTTATACGTTCTTCACGATAACCTGGCGTTGCTCGGCCCGAAGTTCGGCTGTGGCATGGCCCAGTGCGGCGCGTGTACGATTCATATCGATGGCGTGGCGGCGCGATCTTGCGTGATCCCGGTCAACGAACTCAAAGATCGCGCAATCACGACCTTGGAAGGTCTCGGCAGCAGCGCGAACCCGCATCCCCTTCAGCAAGCTTTCATCGACGAGCAAGCGGTGCAATGCGGCTATTGCATCAACGGCATGATCATGACCTCCGCATCGTTGCTGGCGCAAAACAAAAATCCCAGTGACAGCGAAATACGCAGCGCCCTCGCAGGCAATCTGTGCCGTTGCGGTACGCATCAACGCATCGTCGCCGCCGTCAAACGCGCGGCGAAAATCATGGGAGCGCAAGCATGAGTATCAATCGCAGAGATTTCCTCAAAGCCCAGGGCGCGCTGGTGATCGGCTTTTCCATGTGCGGCGGCCAAGCCTTCGCGGCTGCACTGCCATCCGCCAAGGGCGTCGACAAAGAGCAACTCGATTCATGGCTGACGATCGGCAAAGACGGCAAGGTGACCTGTTATTCCGGCAAGGTCGATCTCGGCACCGGCACGCGCACGGCGCTGGCGCAGATGGTCGCGGAAGAGTTGGACGTCGCCTTTGACAATGTCGAGATGGTCATGGGCGACACCGCGACCACGCCGGACCAATGGATCACAGGCGCGAACTTGACCATCGCCATGGGCGGCGTGGAACTGCGCAAGGCGGCGGCAAGCGCGCGCAA